>JBKJPO010000187.1:0-6628 GCA_046595095.1 Chitinophagaceae bacterium | reverse complement strand
GTGTTCCAACATCAACATTTATCATCAATAACAAAAAACTTTGGATGTAAAAAAAGATATACTGTGGCGGGTTTACCTCTGCTTCCTGTGCATAATTGTGCTGGGCGTAGTAGTATTGGGACGTGTGATTTACATCCAGCGTGCCCAGGGTAGTTATTGGAAAAGTATGAGCGACAGCCTGCACCTGAAGTATATGCCATTGAACGCAGAGCGCGGTAGTATTTATAGTGAAGATGGCAATATGCTCAGCACCTCCATCCCTGTATTCGATATCTATATTGATTTTGGAGCAACGGGGCTTAGAGAAAAAAATGGCAAACGGTTTTACAAGAATCTTGATTCACTAAGCCTGTGTTTTGCGAACCTGTTTAAAAATGCTACTGCAAAAACATACAGAAAAGAATTCCTGCTTGCATACAAGAACAAAGAGCGCTATTTCCCACTGAAGAAAAAAGTTTCTTTCGAACAATACAAACAATTGCGTGGATTTCCCTTAGTTCGGGATGGAAGAAATAAGAGTGGTTTCATAATAGATGTACGGGATAACCGCGTTAATCCATATGTTTTGCTTGCTAACCGCACAATTGGTTTATCCCGGGGCGATACCAGCAAGAATGTGGGCCTCGAAAGATACTATGACAGCCTTCTGAAAGGCCAGACAGGCCAGCGTTTGATGCGCTATATGGCCGGAGCTTATGTGCCTGTTGATGGAGCAGAGATAGAACCGGAAAATGGGAAGGATATTATTACAACGATTGACACCTACATACAAGACGTTGCTGAAAATTCTTTACTCAAGATGATGAGCGAAAATAATTCGCTTCATGGTACATGCATCGTAATGGAAACCAAAACCGGCAAGATTAAAGCCATTGCAAATCTTGGCAGAAGACCGGATGGACAATATCTCGAAGATTATAATTATGCAATTGGAAAAAGGTCTGAGCCCGGTTCCGTATTCAAGCTTGCTACACTCATGGCTTTACTCGAAGATAAATATGTAGATACCGGCACGATCGTGGATTGCGAAGGTGGAAGTAAAACTTTTTATGGCCTAAGGATCCGTGATTCCCATCTTGGTACAGGACAGATTACAATTAAGGATGCATTTGAAAGATCCTCAAATGTTGCTTTTGCAAAACTTGCAGAGCAATATTATCATGATAATCCAAAGCAGTTTACTAATCATTTACACAAGCTCCATCTTGATACAATTACAGGTGTGGATATAGTAGGCCAGGCCTCACCCTTGATTAAAAAGCCAGGTGGAAAATATTGGGGAAGGACTACACTTCCTTACATGGCTCATGGATACGAGGCCCTGGTAACGCCACTGCATATGCTGATGTTTTATAATGCAGTTGCCAATAATGGGAAGATGATGAAACCATACCTGGTTAATTCAATCCGGGATAGAGGCATGGAAGTAAAAAGATTTGAACCGGTAGTACTCGAAGAAATGATTTGCAGTAAGGAAACCATTGGTAAGTTAAAAGATTGCATGCTGGGGGTAGTGGAAAGTACTCATGGCACTGCAAGAAGAATAAAAGATTCATTATACCGGATTGCTGGAAAAACTGGAACGGCAGTAACGGCGCTGGATAACCGAGGTTATAACAAAGGAAATAAAATTTACCAGTCATCCTTTATCGGTTACTTCCCCGCGGAAGACCCACAATACACGATTGCAGTTGTAATTCAGAATAGTGATGCGTCAAAGCTTGCTTATGGTGGTGTGGTATCTGCACCGGTTTTCAAAGAAGTGGCAGACAGGATCCATGCGGCAAATATCAAAAAGTTGCCACAACATATTTCCCTGCCTTCAAATGATACAAGCGCATATGCTTACACGGGAGCTCAGACAGACCTGAACATAATTTTAAGAATGCTTGGTTTTCCTTCCACGGATTCTGCCATTTCTGGTTACTGGAGGAGTATGGTGATAAGCAGGAATACAGCGACACTAAATAAAATTGAATTTCCCACTGTACGTGCAAACTCAACACCACCTGTAATCGGGCTCGGCTTGAAGGATGCAGTTTACCTGCTGGAAAATTTAGGATTGCAAGTGAATGCCACGGGCAGGGGTAAAATTGTTTATCAATCCTTGCCCGCAGGTACAAGATTTTCGAAAGGACAAATAATAGCAATACAACTGAATTAATGCAAAACCTGCAAGACATATTATACAAGGTTCCGATAATTTCAATTTCGGGAATTCCAGACCTGGTGGTAAACGGACTGCAGATAGATTCGCGTAAAGTAAGCGAGGGTACTTGTTTTATTGCTATCAAAGGCTCGAATGCAGACGGGCACCAATTTATTGGAAAAGCCATTAACATGGGCGCACGTGTTATAATCTGCGAAGTATTGCCGGAGGATATTGCCTCACATGTTACTTATGTTTTAGTGAAAAGCAGTGCAATGGCTGCAGGATTAATGGCGCATAATTTCTTTGGACAGGTTACTGAGAAGATGCAATTGGTAGGAGTAACCGGTACAAATGGCAAAACCACTGTTGCAACATTATTATTCAAATTATTTTCAGCGCTGGGTTTTAAATGCGGTATGATAAGTACAGTGCAGAACCAGGTTGGGAATGAGATTATTTCTTCAACACATACTACACCAGATGCAATAAGTCTGAATGAACTATTGAGTAAAATGAATGCCGAAGGATGCTCACATGTGTTTATGGAAGTGAGCTCCCATGCGCTTCACCAGGAAAGAGTTGCAGGATTACATTTTGCAGGCGGAATATTTACCAATATCTCTCACGACCATCTTGATTATCATGGAACTTTTGATGAATATATCCGTTCCAAAAAGAAATTTTTTGATGGCTTGTCCTCAAAAGCTTTTGCGATTACCAATGCAGATGATAAGCGTGGGATCGTGATGCTTCAGAACAGTGCTGCTATCAAACATGCCTATAGCCTTAAGACGATGGCTGAATTTAAAGGAAAGATTATTGAAAACGGTATTACGGGCCTGGTTATGATGATAAACGAGCAGGAAGTACATTTCAGACTTATCGGCACATTCAATGCTTATAACCTGCTGGCGGTACATGCTGCAGCAATGTGCCTAAGCCAGGATAAAATGAAAGTATTGCAGGTCCTGAGCAATCTCGATGGTGCAGAAGGAAGGTTTGATTATATGGTTTCACCAAAAGACAAACTCATAGGGATCGTGGATTATGCGCATACTCCTGATGCCCTGCTTAATGTGCTTGCGACAATTAAAAATTTGAAACAGGGAGTTGAGCAGGTGATTACAGTTGTTGGTTGCGGCGGAGATCGTGATAAAACTAAGCGCCCGATAATGGCCGAGGTTGCCTGCCAGCATAGCGATAAGGTAATATTTACTTCGGATAACCCACGGAGTGAGGATCCTACCGATATCATCAGGGATATGGAAAAGGGGGTAAATATCGCTACACGCAAAAAATACATTTCAATACCTGATAGGAAAGAAGCGATAATAACCGCTGTGAACCTGGCAAATAAGGAAGATATAATCCTGGTAGCAGGAAAGGGGCATGAAAAATACCAGGAGATCAAAGGAGTAAAATATGATTTTGATGACAAAAAAGTATTGTTGGAAACATTTGAATTATTAGGGAAATAATATTTAGCAAAGAATGCTCTATCACTTATTTACATGGATGACTGAAGAGGGAATAAAATTTCCTGGTAGCGGGCTTTTCGGCTTCATCAGTTTCCGTGTACTGCTTACTGTTTTGCTTTCGCTGGTAATTACAACGGTATATGGTAAACGCCTGATAAATGTTTTGCGAAAAAAACAGTTGGGAGAGACAGTCCGCGACCTTGGATTGGCTGGCGAAAAAGAAAAAGTAGGTACACCAACTATGGGTGGGATCATTATAATTCTTGCGATAGTAATACCCACACTATTATTTTCAAACCTTGAAAAAGTATATGTGCGCCTGATGATATTGAGCACGATATGGTTGGGAATTATTGGTTTCATAGATGATTACCTAAAGATCCGGTCAAAAAGAATTGCAAAAAAATCAGGGCTTGAATACAAGAAGAGTGATGCAGATGGACTGGCAGCCAAGTTTAAAATTTTTGGCCAGATAATGCTCGGGATCATTATTGGCTCAACACTTTATTTTAACCAAAGTGTTGTAGTACAAAGGGAGATAATTTCCATCGGGCCAAAGTCTAACGATACGTTGCAAAGAGGCGAGCGCAAAGTGAAAGAAGACACCGTGATTACAGCAGATGGAAAGATACACCGGTTTGTAACAGTTAAGACGCCAATAACCACTATCCCATTTGTAAAAACTCATGAATTCAATTATTCAAAATTACTTCCTAAAAGTTGGGAGCAGTACACATATATTTTATACATCCTCATTGTAATATTTATTGTGACAGCGGTTTCAAACGGGGCAAATCTTACGGATGGGTTGGATGGGCTGGCTACCGGGGTAAGTGCGATCATTGGAGTATGTCTTGGGGTATTCGCCTACGTTAGTGGCGATGTACGGATAGCCGACTATCTCAATATTATGTACATCCCCAACCTTGGAGAGTTATCAATCTTCATCGCTGCCTTTGTTGGAGCATGCGTTGGGTTTTTATGGTATAACTCCTACCCCGCGCAGGTTTTTATGGGCGATACCGGGAGCCTTGCGCTCGGCGGTATCATTGCATCTCTTGCGATCATTGTAAGAAAAGAGCTGCTGATCCCAATTTTCTGCGGCGTTTTTCTTGTAGAATTATTAAGTGTGATGATACAGGTAACATTTTTTAAATACACGAAGAAAAGATTTGGCGAAGGGAAACGGATTTTCTTAATGAGTCCCCTGCATCACCATTACCAGAAATTAGGATACCATGAGAGCAAGATAGCAGTGCGGTTTTGGATAGTTACCATTCTCTGTGTTGTGTTTGCTATAGTTACATTGAAATTAAGATGATTAAAGATAAAAGGAAAAACCAGGTTGTTTAGATCCCTTACCCAGGAAACAAATCGAAGATTAAATGCAGAATTGATTGAAATCAAATACCTATGATGATTACAATCGACCCATTAAATTCTATGCCATTGAAGGACCATTTTTTTATTTTTTGAATCTGAACGACCCGAATGAATGGACAAGAGCGTAGTCATACTCGGTGCAGGAGAAAGCGGTATTGGAGCCGCGCTTTTAGCCAGGCAACAGGGTTATGAAGTTTTTGTTAGTGATGGCGGAAAGATTAAGGAACAATTCAAAAGTGAATTGCTAAAAAATTCAATCGATTATGAAGAAGGCACACACGATTTGGAAAAACTGCTGAGTGCAAAACTGGTTATTAAAAGTCCCGGAATCCCTGAGTCAAACGAGCTCGTAAAAAAAATCAGGGTTGAAGGGATTGAAGTGATCAGTGAAATTGAATTTGCCTTTTGGTACAAGGGTACAAGCAAAGTTGTGGGGATCACCGGGAGTAATGGTAAGAGTACCACAACTGCCCTTATCTACCACATTTGTAAAACTGCTGGTTTGAATGTTGCCATGGTTGGAAATATCGGTTATTCATTTGCCAGGCAGGTAGCAGAGGATCCGAAAGAATACTATGTGGCCGAAATCAGTTCTTTTCAATTGGATGATATTAAAACTTTCAGACCGGATATAGCGATACTTCTCAACATTACAGAAGATCACCTTGACCGGTATGAATATGAATTTGAAAAGTACATAAATAGCAAGTTCAGTATTACCAGGAATCAAACAAAAGCTGACTTTTTTATTTACTGTCTGGATGATGATGTTACAATGAAATACATTACTAACCATACCATTAATTCTAACCCATTACCATTTACCATGAGTAAACCATTACCGCAGGGCGCTTACATAAATGATGCAAAGATGCAACTGAAGTGGAACCAGGAAGTTATGACGATGAACGTTTCCGATTTCACAGTAAAAGGAAAACACAACCAATACAACTCAATGGCAGCAGGGCTTACGGGATGTATATTGGGCATACGCAAAGAAAAGATAAGGGATGCAATGCAGACATTCGAAGCCCTTGAGCACAGAATGGAACCCGTTGCCACGATAAAAGGAGTAGAATTTATAAATGATAGTAAAGCTACAAATGTTAATAGTACATGGTTTGCTTTGGAGAGTATGGAAAAACCTACTATCCTGATACTAGGTGGTGTCGATAAAGGAAATGACTATTCGATTCTAAAGGAACAGGTAAAAGATAAAGTGAAAGCCATCGTATGTATGGGTAGAGATAACCGCAAAATTCATGAGGCCTTCGGCAATGAAGTGGAACTTATTGTAAATACAGAGAGCGCAATAGACGCAGTGCAGGCTGCTTTTCATTTTGCAAATAAAGGCGATGTGGTATTGTTGTCTCCGGCTTGCGCAAGTTTTGATCTTTTTAAGAATTATGAAGACAGGGGGAAACAGTTTAAACAAGCAGTTAAAGAATTGTAATCGACCAGAGCAATGACCATAATAATTGATTATTAAATATTCAAACAATAAATAATCATTATCAACAGTCAATTTTCAAATTGACGCAATTGAAATGATAGTGAAATAAAGTTTCTATAAAAAAGAAATGAGCGAACCACAAAATATATCATCGCAGCAGTT
>JBKJPO010000184.1:0-3925 GCA_046595095.1 Chitinophagaceae bacterium | reverse complement strand
TGATTGGGTTTTTTATAAACACGCTGGCTTTAAGAAGCGAGGTAAAAGGAGATCAATCCTTCCGGGAGTTGTTGCACGAGGTAAGACAATCAACCCTCGAAGCTTATGAACACCAGGAAGTGCCGTTTGAAAAAGTTGTGGAAACAGTGGTGAAAGAACGGGAACTGAGCCGCACACCATTGTTCCAGGTTATGTTCGTAGTAAATAATGCACCTGAAATTCCCGCCTTAAAATTAGGCGGAGTGCAATTGCAGGGAGAAGATACCGGGCATAATACTTCGAAATTTGAAATGGTATTATCTATTACTGAAACAAACGAAGGCCTGGCTGCTACATTGGAATATAATACGGATCTTTTCAATGAGGGTACAATTGGGCAAATGATTGCTCATTTTATAAAATTATTATCCTCTATAGTAAAGGAACCGGAAGAACTTGTAGGTAAGCTGAAGATGCTTAGGGCCGAGGATGAACATCGCTTGCTTAAGGAATTCAATGACACAAGTATTGTATATGCCAACGATAAAACTTTGGTTAACCTTTTTGAAGAGCAGGTGCAAAAAAATCCGTCTGCTGTCGCATTGATTTCCGGTGAAATAAAAAAGACTTATAAAGAACTGAATGAAGATGCAAACCAATTGGCCCATTATTTAATTGAAAATGGTCTTAAACCAGGAGAACTTGTACCGATATGTTATACCCGGAATTTTGACATGGTAACCGGTTTACTTGCGATCTTAAAAGCGGGAGGCGCTTACGTTCCATTTGATCCCGTAAATCCACAGGAAAGGATTAGTTACATGTTGACTGACATCGGCGCTCACCTGGCACTTACAACTAGTAACTACATAAAAAAATTGCAGCACAAAGGAACTGTGAAAGTGATAAATACGGATACGATGGGGCAGGCAATTTCCAAACAGAAAAAGAAAAATATACAAATAGATAGATCACCTAACGATATAGCATACGTGATCTACACATCCGGGTCAACGGGATTGCCGAAGGGAGTATTGATCGAACATAGTTCTGTTGTAAATCTTATAGATTGGCATAAGAGGCAGTATGAAGTTGACGCTTCGAGTAGGGCTACTGCTATGGCCGGAGTTGGCTTTGATGCTTTTGGTTGGGAGATATGGCCTTACCTTTCCTCGGGTGCATCTGTCAGCCTCATTGATGATGAAACGAGGCTCTCTCCCCCGACATTAGTCGAACTTTTTATAAAACAAAAGATCACGCATAGTTTTATATCCACTGCTTTAATACCCGATTTTTTGGAGGCATCAAGAAGTAAGACTAGCGATTTAAAATATTTAACAACAGGTGGCGATAAATTGTCTGCCCCTGATTTGCAGGGTATCAATTTCAAACTGGTGAATAACTATGGCCCAACCGAAAATACCGTGGTTGCAACTAGTTACCTTATTGATATCAATGAAAAGCACCAGGTGCCACCAATCGGTAAACCCATATCAAACACAAAAATTTATATACTTAACCAGCAGGATGAATTAGTGCCCATCGGATCACCTGGGCAGATCTGCATTGGCGGCAGTGGCTTAGCAAGGGGATATCTTAACCAGGAGAAGTTGACCAGCGACAAGTTTATCAGAAACATATTTCTAGAACCGGGTGGGTCAAAATTATATAAAACAGGAGACCTGGGCCGTTGGTTGGGTGATGGAAATATAGAATTCCTGGGCAGAATTGATGACCAGGTAAAGATACGTGGCAACAGGATAGAATTGGGAGAAATAGAAACAGTCCTTTTAAAAACTGGTCTTGTTTCGCAGGCTATTGTTTTGGCCAAAGATATAGGCCAGGGCAAACATCTCGTTGCCTATGTTGTGCGGTCAAAAACATTTAGCAAGGAAGCTGTAAAAAAATTCTTAAGCTGGAAATTACCAGAATATATGATCCCAACTATCTATGTTGAACTAGAAAGTTTGCCACTGACGATTAATGGAAAAATAGATAAAAATGCATTACCCGATCTTAACGTAAGTGATCTCCCAACTCATGAGTATATAGAGCCCAAAGGAGAAATTGAGCTTAAACTTGCAGCCATTTGGAAAGAAATACTTAAAGTAAATCGTGTAGGTACAAAGGATAATTTTTTTGAATTGGGCGGGCATTCAATTCTTGCCCTGAAAATTATATCCCGTATGACGAAAGAGCTCAATAAACCTCTTCCTTTAAGCTCCCTATTTGAAAACCCAACGATAGAGAAATTTGCAACGATGTTATCAGGAGATAACAAGGGACATAAATCAAAATCACTGATTGAAATAAAAGCCGGGAGTACTAAAACACCATTTTATATAGTTTGTGGGGCTGGTGGTACAGTGTATACATTTAAAAAGTTTGCTGCCATGATGAATCCGGAGCAATCTGTATATGGATTGCAGCAACCTTCAGGAACAGATATTACGGGCAAACAAGATTTTCCGGAGAGTATAGAAGAGATAGCAACGAAGTACATAAGTGAAATAATTGAACAAAACCCATCCGGGCCTTATTCACTTTCAGGGCATTGCACTGGCGGATTTGTAGCTTTCGAGATGGCAAAGCAACTCAAGGCAATGGGTAAAGAAGTAAATTATCTGGCTTTGTTTGATACTATCATACAAGTTCAGGCAAAAGGGACCGTTGGAACATCCGGGAACTTAAACCGGATTCCTGAAATAACTAAAAGAGTTTTTTCGAAAATATCCTTGAAACTTAAATTTGAGCTCTATTTATTGCGACACCATACCAGGCAAGCGATCCTCTATAAATTCTTCAAGGTAAAAAAGAGAATTTATCCCGCTGAGTATGAAGATTCGCTAACCGAATCTTTTGACCATGTATCGAAAGTTTATTTAGCTGCACGCAATAACTACAAAGTTTCTCTATTTGATGGAGAGATGGTCGTCTTTTATGCAAAAGATCATTATTATTTTATGGATATTGCCAAAAAAATTACCTATAAAAAATATCAATATAATCATGAGACCAAAGATATCTGGAGGCAATATGCAAGGGTCACTAAATTTTACGAGATCGATGGAGAGCATTCCACAATTTTTAATTCTATTCATACTAAAAAATTTGCTACCCTGGTTCAGAAATCACTTAACAGCATCGTCAATGGAACTAAATAAAATCCTTTCAAATAATTCTCCCCGACTTTGCCAATTAAATATTTTCAGTTCTTCATTGCTGGGTATTAGCATTTTTTACTTAGAATTTTTGAGATTTTACGCTTAGGACAATAATATTGAAACCAATAAATCCATCTGAGGAAATACCAAAGTATATTTGCTATCAATGCGCGGTATTTGGCTGTGACGTGAGTTATCTCAAGTATCGAAGAATAAATTAATATCCCTGATTGAAAAAAAAGCAGGTCGAATGATCGTAATGGAACAATTATCAATAAGAGAAAGACTTTCTGCCTTAACCAACATCCCGAGGTTTTTAAAACTGGTGTATAAAACCAGTCCATGGCTCACGATTTCAAACCTTCTAATTCGTCTAACCCTTGCCGTGTTGCCAGTGGCAATGCTATATGTTGCCAAATTGATCATTGACGAAGTGGTGTCGCTGGGCCGCGGAGGAAATCCAAATGGCTCAGAGCAAAACCTGTGGCAATATGTAGCACTGGAATGTTTCTTAGTTATCCTGATGAATGCCCTGAGTAGAATCGTCGCTTTTATCGATATTTTGTTAGGAGATCTTTTTACAAATGATTCTTCTGTAAAGATCATGTCACACGCAGCTACACTAGACCTGGATCAGTTCGAAGATTCAGTCTTCTACGATAAGCTTGCGAGAGCAAGACAGCAAACTACCGGGAGGACTCAACTTCTGTCGCAGGTCTTAAGCCAAATGCAGGATGTAATAACATTGAGCTTCCTCGGGGTGGCATTATTTGTGTTTAATC
>JBKJPO010000055.1:0-5673 GCA_046595095.1 Chitinophagaceae bacterium | reverse complement strand
TGCCATCTCCATTTACATCACGGTGGAGAAAAAATCCGCTGGGATCTTCATAATAACGGCCGTAGCCACCACCATATTGATCCTGGTATTTCAAAAATGTAGACTTATCATATTTACCAACGGTAACCCCTGTATTGAGGGTTATTCCGAGGCCTTTATTTCCCTTCTTTGTTGTAATACGAATAACACCATTGCCGCCTCTTGATCCATAAAGTGCCGTTGAAGCTGCACCTTTAAGTACAGTAACGGATTCGATATCATCTGGATTAATGTCTGCAGCCGCGCTACCATAATCGTAACCACCACGGCCGGTATTTTGACCGCCAGACTTGGCATTTGTATTGTCAAGGACAACGCCGTCTACCACAAACAACGCCTGGTTGCTTCCGGTAATTGATTTTGTTCCTCTGATCACCACATTAGTAGAGCCTCCAAGGGTATTGCCCTGGCGTATTTCAACACCCGAGACTTTACCGGAGAGATTTTGCATAAAGTTTGAGGCTCTGTTCTTGTTTACCTCAGTTCCGGTAATTTGTTGAGCAGCATAGGGAACAGTGTTTCGAGTTCTGCTTACCCCTAATGCAGTAATTACAACTTCCTGTAAGCTGCCTTGTACACCCAATTTGATATCCAATGAAGTTTGGGTACTGGTAATGATTTCAGTAGATTGAAAACCTGCAGCGCTTACAATTACCACTGCATTTGAGGGGAGTTGAATTGTGAAATTTCCATTTTGATCTGCAGCAACGCCTGCATTACTGCCTTTTACTGTAATAGTTGCAAAAGGGATGGCATTACCTTGCCCATCTCTTACTTTGCCGGTCACAGACCGGTTTTGCGTTAATGCTGGTATTGCAATGAGTACCAGCATGAACAACATCGATAAAAGTTTTTTCATGTTTTTTTGAGTTTGTGTGATAGTTAAACTTTCTATTAATTCTGATGAAAAGTCCAAGCTCTTTACATAAATTAATAGAATATTAACAACAAGAGACAACTTTTTTGTTAGAATTGATGCTTTATCTTATAAACATTTGGAAGGAAACTGTTAAAAAAAAAATTTCGCGGGTATTTTTTTAAACTTTTTGAGATAATAAATCTTCAAAAGGTTAGATGACTAATTGAATAAAAACATGATGCTTCACTTCAACTTTAGAAATCCTGAAGCTTAACCATATTGTTGTTATAATATTTCTAATCTTATTTTATTTAGTATGAGAATCATTTATATTAGAAAATCAGATAAGGGATAAATGTTATCGTTTTATCATATTTAGCATAGAAAGCGTTTCAGTGATCATTTTTGCATTATATTCCAGGGCGAGGTCCTTGTGATTAACTGCATCTACAATTGTCCCGATCCAACAAAGGCCACCAGTGAAAAAATACAGGATACCCATACCCGTATGACCAAGAACAAACCGGTGTATACCGGCAATAAACACCAGGCCGAGTAATGCTAATAGTAGTATGGTTTGTGGATCTTTTCGTTTCGACCGGTAAATCATAGAGAAATGCATAAGATCATCATCGCTAAATCCAATGGTGCGGGAATTAATTGTCATCATTTCTTCCGGGGTAATATCATAAAGATATTTAAGGAAAACAGGGTTTATATTGCTCGTCATGGGGAAATATTTTTATAATTCTTATTGGGGAAAATATGTAATCTCAGTAGTGTATAAATTCTACTCATAATAATAATAACTGCAAAGCTTCCGAGCGGATGTGATTCAAAGGACGCTGTAAAATTTCCCCTAATGAAATAACCCATAGCATGACCAATGCCACAGCCAGGACAATGATCGAATCCCAAAAGTTTTAAAATACAAAAACTGAATTGCGAACCTGAAGAGGGTGGAAACCAGGATAATAATATCATTGCCATGAGCCAGGTAGTTAGTTCAATGTATTTAGTGGGAAAATGTTTCAACTTCAATTATTTGTAAAATTCAAAATAGTTCTGAGGCAGAAAGGTATTCTGAAAATATTGTTTTACCCGAAAAATCACAGATGGCTTTACTCTTCTTTATAATATTAATAATAGGCCGAATCATTTTTTTTCATTTCGATACATTCAAAATTGCAGCCTCAATCTACCATCCAATAATCTCTCGGGTATATCCTGTACAATTTCGTTTGCTTACCTTCTACGGATTTTAGATAAGATTCATAGGCACTCATCTGTTTTTCATTCCCAATAACAAAATAAAGTCCATTCTCAATATCCGAAGAATGCTTACCATAACCAGGAAAAATAAGTTCGTAGACTTTATCTTTTCTTTTATAAAGTTCATCAACTAATCCCGGCATATTACGAAGCTTTAGAACAGCTGTTCGAAATCTGCGTATAAGCTGAGGAGTTAGGTTATCAGCCAGGTCTGCTGCAATTGCCTCACCACGTACTTCGTAATCTGATGCTGCCCGGGTAGATCCAACCGAGAGAGAGATCACATAATCCCTCATTGATTCATCTCTTGGCGAACGTTTCACTTCTTCGATAACATATTTTAAGGTTTGAGGAAGTTCCGGGGTTCGCTCGGCGTAATAGCGTAACCTTCCCCTGGAGAGGGAGACACTAACCCCATTGCTATAAGCCAATCCCGCACCAATTGTTTTGGAGAAAACGCTTTGTTTTCCGCCGCCGGCATAGAGTTGAGCCGAAAGAAAATCAAGTAATCTCTCCCGGGTTGTATCTCCATATGTAATCAATGGTGCAGAATTAATAAATACACCGGTTTGTGAATTGGGGTTTACCAACCCAACAAAAACAGGACGATCTTTTACTCCAAGTCTTTCTTTAACCCTGGCAGATATTAGTGGGATAGATGAGAGATTTCTATTTCCTTGCTGTGAATTTCCAAGGCCGGAAATTAATCCATTTATATTGCCAGCAAGTTTTTTTTGTGTAGCATCCGAAGCAATAACAAAAATTCTTGCATTCCCTTTTTGCAATAATGTGGTTCTAAGATTTTCAAGTTCTGCTAATGTTTTACCAGGAGATTGCAGAAGATCTTTCCTGATCTGGTTGCACAAGTAAGTCCAATCCTGTGCTAACGAAGCATCTGGAATGTCATTCAATATTTGTTCCAGGTCCTTAGAAGCTTCCCCTGCATGCTTTCTTGCTACAGGAGGTAACCTATTGAAAGACTCATAAAGTTCCAACTGATCATCAGCGGTATTCTCTGCTGTTGCTTTACCAGTTTGCAGAGCTGCAACCAGCGACTGCAACTGTGCACGATCCGCTTTTATCCTTGACATGGAAGTAAGAAATGCATCGATAGCTTTACTGTTTGGAATATCACCTGCGTCCTTGAATAACCAACGAAGTCGCAGTATATTATGCGACTTTGTTAAGAATGAAGATGTTGATAAAAACAAAGGGTTACTCTGGTGTAAAAATGCATCAGCGGGGTCGTTTACCCAATTTTCTTCTGCACCCTGCATAGTACTCCTGGTAGCAGAATAATTTTGATCAACCAGGTCAGCAATCCGGGAAAGATTTTCTTTTTTCCAGAAAGGATATTGCAAAACATCATTCATCCACCCGATAGCGCGCTGCGCCTCAAGCGAGTTGTTGCCAGCACCTTTTATGATCAACTCAACTCTGCCTGTTAGCATATTAGTATTGAAATAACTTTCAAGGCCTAATATTTCCTGTTGCATTTTTTGTGTCATTTCTTCATACGAAACTGCTTTCCCATTTTTGTATATCCCTGTTTGCGTGAACAGTTCCGGTAAAATTGCCAGGTACAGCAATTGGCTTGCAGGTACTCCATCTAGTTTTAACGCAATTCCTGTAGTGGCACTTGACATATTGTTGAAAGTAGAACCAACTATCTTTACATTTCCCGCTAAAACTTTCTCTTTATAATTTAGTTGGTCATCAAGCGTGAGTGGCGGATTATCGATGAACTTTGCTGAATATGCCTGTTCTGATTTCTCCAGTTCAGCAGTACTTAAATCATATTCTGCCTTGTATTTAAGGATTGCCTCCTGCTCATTTTTTAAATTGTATTTTACCTTAAGCCTCTCCAGTTCCTGTTTTGTACGCTCTGCCCTCGAGCGGTCTGCTGCTGCAACCAGTGTAGGGTTAGCTTTGCTTACTAAAGCATAAGGAATAACTGCGTCTAAACGCCATGAGTGGATCAGATCTTTCCAGATATTTGTGGATGTCTTTAATTTATTTTCAATCTCAATGAATTGTGGCCTGAGTACAATTGATCTTTTAAAATCATTTATTTTTTCCAGTTCTTCCAATTGATTATACCAGTTATCATACGTGTTCCTGAAACCGAATTTGGGTGGCGTGTTAATAAATTTTGCGAGCCTCCGGCGTTCATCGACCAGGTTATTTCGAAAGCGATCATTGAATTCTCTCAGCTCAATTGAATTGTCCGTCATAGAAGCTATCTTAATTAACTCCGTCGTGATCTTAGCGCGCACCATTGACACTTTTTCTTCATTGAGATTTGCTGTGCTGATACCGGTGAGCCCCAAAATTATTGGTTGACCTTTTTCTTCATCTACATATGCATAAACCGATTGTGCACCAAGATCAAATTCGCGGGTTTTTGTATCGATAAAAATCTTATAAAAATTTGTGCTGGCATCACCTGCAATTGTGTTAAGGAAGATTTTCAACAACAATTCATTCCTTGCATCAAGATTTAAGCTGGCCGGGAAAGCAAACATCATATTGCCGGGCTCCTGGGCATTTTCAGAGGGATATTCTGCAAAAACAATCTTCCCGGCCTCAGCGGGAGAAGCTATCGGCAAATTTTCTTTTGTGTTGAAATTTCGTTTTACCGGTGAAGGTTCGAGCTTATTTAAGATCTTATTCGTCTTACCGATAACGTTAGTTATACTAATATTATTTGGCAGGGAAATTATCGCCCCCATATTCCCCAGGTGATAATTTGTCTCATGGTATTTTTTTATATCAGCCGGGGTCATTTTTCTTATCGCTTCCGGCAGTCCTCCTGCATTAAAAGAAAGCGTGTGCCCGTTACCGTAAAGTAACCTGTTAAGTGAATTATATAACTGGCTATACGGATTAGCCATCGACACATTCATCTCATTGTATACCGTTCCTTTCTCTTCAAGTTTTAATGATTTATCCTCTGGATTTTCTACAATTCCCCAATTTCGAACTTCCCTTCGTACTTCTTCATCAGTATAATCCGGGTGAAGCAAAGCATCAAGGTAACCTTCGAAAAGTGTGAAGAATACATCATTTCCGGCACCAGTGTTAAAATGATATGCAGTATGTAATTGCGATGTGTATGCATTTGAGCTGGCTAATGACAAATCTTCTCTTGTATTTAAAGCATGTCCTTTGTTGCCCTTCGTGATAAGCAGGTGTTCCTGGGTATGAGGCTCTCCTTTATCCGACACGGGGAAAGTTTGCACATAAATAAAAGTTTGTGGAACGGATTCTATCTGCAAAAGATCGAGGGTGAACCCGGTACGGTCATGAATGAAACGGCCTCCCATAGGCAGATCCGCATCATTCAGGTACAAAGCTTTTGTTGTGAAGCCGGTTATTTTCTGATTTCGCGAAAGATTGTTTAAGGTAATAGTTTTCGTTTGGGCACTAATTGGATTTGCAAATAATAGCAAAATGATTGACCAGGCTGTTAAAGCATGAAGAATTCGATTCATGTGGATTAA
>JBKJPO010000028.1:0-5176 GCA_046595095.1 Chitinophagaceae bacterium | reverse complement strand
CTTGTTTTTGAAGTATTCTTCACTGGAAGAATTCTCACAAATAAGAAAATAATTAAACCGGCTGTTGCAGCAATCTTTTTATTTATGTTTTCTAATGTTAAGGGCCAGGCTGTAAATAAAACGATCATAAAAGGCAACGAGCATTATAATCTTAAGGCATACAATGAAGCTGTAACTGCCTATCAGCGTGCTTTGAGCCAGGCTCCTTCAAATGAAGCAGCTACTTACAATCTCGGAAATGCAATGTATAAAACTGATGAGGTTGATAAAGCTATCGACTCATACGAAAAAGTTATTCGCGGAAGCTCTAATAATTCTACAAAAGCGAAAGCATATTACAACAAGGGAGTAAGCCACCAACGGCAGAAGCAACTTCCCGAAGCTATTGAGGCTTATAAGAACACTTTAAAGATCGATCCAACTGATGAACAGGCAAGACAAAATCTGCAACGTCTCCTGGTGCAAATAAAACCCCAGGACCAGAAAAAAGATAAAAAGCAAGACCAGGATAAAAAGGATAAAAAAGAAGACGAGCAAAAGCAACCAAAGCCACAACCTTCTAAAATGTCAAAACAGGATGCTGAAGAAAAGTTGAAAGCACTGCAACAACATGAGAAAGAACTCCAGGATAAACTCAGAAAAGTAAAAGGCGCAGGGCCTGATAAACCTAAGAAAGATTGGTAACAAAAATAATTTCTGCAATTTACACTTCCAAAACTTAACTAAATTGCCTTCATGCAGTTATATGCAGAATCTCTTACGGGATATAAAAGATTAAAGACGCTGGAAGTTAATATTGGCGGACTCTTACTCGGCAATGGTCATCCTATTCGTATTCAGACAATGACTACAACTGATACGATGGATACCACCGCTACTGTTGAACAATCGATACGCTGTATCGAAGCCGGATCTGAATTGATAAGGATTACTGCTCCTTCAAAGAATGAAGCTGAGAATCTTCAGAACATCAAAAATGAATTAAGACGCAGAGGCTATAATACCCCTCTCGTTGCTGATATTCACTTTACTCCGAATGCTGCAGAAATTGCTGCACGGATAGTTGAGAAAGTGCGTGTGAATCCCGGCAATTATGTTGATAAGAAAAAATTTGAATTGCTGGAATATACAGATTCCGAATACCTGGAAGAGATTGACAGGATAAAGGAAAGATTTACGCCATTGGTAAAGATCTGTAAAGAATATGGGACCGCTATGCGTATCGGCACAAACCACGGCTCCCTGAGCGATCGCATTATGAGCCGCTATGGTGATACGCCAATAGGCATGGTAGAAAGTGCCATGGAGTTTCTGCGTATAGCCGAGGCAGAGAGCTACCAGAATATCGTTCTTAGTATGAAGAGCAGTAACCCCATCGTCATGGTACAGGCATACCGGATGCTGATCGGAAAAATGCAGCAGGAGCTCGGTCATTGCTATCCACTTCACCTGGGAGTAACGGAAGCCGGTGATGGAGAGGATGGTAGAATTAAATCTGCAATAGGCATCGGTACCTTACTCGAAGATGGCATCGGCGACACAATCCGGGTTTCCCTTACTGAAGACCCTGAATTTGAATTACCGGTATGCAAAGACCTTGTAAGCAGGTATGTGAACCGGGAAGAGGAATTGTCTGCAGTACCCACTTTAGCTGAAGATGAAATTTCCCTGGCACAAGGATATGGCGGGCGTAGAAAGAGTTTCGAGGTTTCGAATCTTGGATCGAAGCATGTTCCGGTAGTGATTGCCGACATGAGCAAGATTGCCATTATAACTCCTGTTCAACTAGCGGCTATTGGTTATCGTTATGATGATGAAACTGATAAATGGAACATCGGTGATGCCGCTGCGGATTTTATTTTTACCGGCGACAAAGAAATCGATTTTGCACTTCCGGGTACTCTGAGAACTATCCGGTATTTCAACAATTGGATTTTAACAGCCAATACTAGTTCAGTGCCGATATTTGAGGCCATAGAATATATTATTCATTTTGAAGAGCGTTCGCCACAGCTCAATTTTGTGATGATTGACTGTTTTTCCCAAAATTATCCTGATCAACAACTCGATGTAGTATTGGAAAAGATTGCCCTGGATAAAACAGCAGTCATTTGTCTGAGTTCTATCAATGCTAATGCAGTTCAAAGCATGAGGCGGATGTTCTGGGAATTCAATAAGAGGAAAATAAGTAACCCGGTCGTTATCATTTGCGACAGCTCACATGATTCATACGATCAAAGCCTGGTTCATTATGCTATTGAAGCCGGAGCCTTGTTGCTTGATGGAATGGGAGATGGAATCAGCCTCGGTCATCATTTCGGCAACCTATCAATTTCTACTGATTATGCGCTGATGAATTCTATTGCATTTGGCATATTACAAGCCACCAGGACAAGGATTTCCAAAACAGAATATATCAGCTGCCCAAGCTGTGGCCGAACATTATTTGATTTACAGGAAACTACTGCCAGGATCCGTGCTGTTACCAATCATTTAAAGGGTGTAAAAATTGCGATAATGGGTTGCATCGTAAATGGACCCGGCGAAATGGCTGATGCTGATTTTGGATATGTTGGTAGCGGCCCGGGGAAGATCACATTGTACAAAGGCAAGGAAGTTGTTAAGCGTTCATTACCCAGTGAAGTTGCAGTGGATGAGTTGATAAAGTTGATAAAAGATGAAGGCGCGTGGATTAATGGTTAATTATAAATGCTGCTCTCCCGCCACAGGGTAAATACTGCATGATTGATTTGAGCCTTGCCAATTTAAAAAAACTGCACTAACTTCCTTAATCCAAAACAAAACTCTATGGTACGTGCAATCTTAGCAATTCTTATCATATCATTTTTCATTTCCTGTAAGGAAAAAAGTAACAGCACAATTAGCAGCGCCAAGGATTCAACTGCATTACCGGATTACAAATTTTATGTTCCATCTTACGCCGTAGAAAAATTGCAAGGAACTTATACCGGTTCATTCGATAAGGGTTTTATTACAATTGTCTTAAATTATATTGGCGGGAAAAATGTTAGCGGGTACAACCTACATAAAGGATTGAGAAGAAATATTAACGGGGTGTTGAGTGAGAATGGAAGTAAATTTCAATTCGAACTTAAGGAGCCTGGTGATAATCCCTTTGATGGCCGTTTCCAGTTTAGCATCGACACTTCCAATTTCAATTTATCAGGGTGGTGGAAACCTTTGGACAGTACAAAAACATCTTCCAAACAATTAACACTTACCCGCAAGCCGGATAGCGAGGACGATTACAGTAATCAATTGGGTGTGTGGGTTCCTGCTACAGGCACTTACGCCACTGATACTCTTCTCCAATTTGACGTAAAGGGAACATGCGAATATAATTTTTATGAAAAGCCTGGTGATTCAACTTCACAAATGATATCGGTTAAAGGAAATTACATCACCAATAAAGACACGATATTAATAGAATGGCAAAAAAATGAATATACGCCTGAGCAGAAAATGAAGCTCGTTAAATATCGTAAAAAGATGAAGCAGGATAATTATGATTATGAAGAGTTAACCCTCAAAGGCCATGGTTGGAAGATGTCACAATTCGAAGGGGGTTGAGGACAAAACTATCATATGTATTCCAGGTATTGCTCGTACTTGCACTTGCGTTTTTTTCATACCTCATGCTCAAACTTTCCTTGCCCTACCTGGTGATGGGGAGTGATATAGATTTCCTTCAGACTAAACAAAATATTTACCACATAAAATATTGGCGTTGGAGTTTTTACGTTCATGTTTACACCAGTATTTTTGCATTGATTGCGGGTTTTACCCAATTCAATAGTTATCTATTAAGACGTCATAAACGCATTCACCGCGGTTTTGGTTATGCCTATGTTCTGATTGTTGTCATCATCAGTGGTCCTGCATCGTTTATGATGGGCTGGCATGCAAATGGCGGCCTCCCTGCAAGAACAAGCTTTACTTTGCTTGCACTCTTGTGGGTGGTATTCACTTTCCTGGCCTGGTATTTTGCTGTAAGGAAAAAATTCGTAAAGCATAGGGCATTTATGATCCGCAGCTATGCATTGACGTTATCTGCAATTGCATTGCGGATGTATACAATATTATTTGATTACCTGGAGATTCACGCCAGACCGGTAGATATTTATATCACCACGGCATGGTTAAGTTGGGTGCCTAATTTGATTATTGCTGAGCTTATTATCAACAGCACGAGAACAACTTTTGATTTAGTGGATTAATTGATTTGCACGATTCTTAATTTGTAAGGTTGCAAATCAATTAATCAGTTAAATCAAAGGTCATCTCATGGCTAGTTGTTTCGAATCAACTTTTTCAAATTTCCCTTTATTATTCAACCTGTAATTGGTAGTTGATATCAGCTCACTTTTCAAGACTTTATTTTCTTCATAGCCCTTTTCTTCAGGATCGTTTTCATAAATGTTCTTAAAATCTTTAATCTCGAAATATAAGTTGTCTTTGAGGCTTAAAGTCCTGAAATTGTCGGTGAATGTTTTTTGGCCAGCAACCTGCATTTTATCAATAATTTTTCCTAAGGGTGAATAGGTAACCAGGTAATAATAGATTGGAGAATAACCCCTGCCATCTGAAACCCACATATTTTTACCAGCATACATCAAAGCAGTATAGACTGAATCTTCACTGATCTTTCCAGAGTAGAAATACTCATTATCTACTTCTCTCGAAAATTTCCCGGTACGCATTTCAGGAACAAATTTTTCATAGTCATAGCTAATAGCATTCTCAAATTTCTGTTTATATATCCAAACTGTATTTATCATGAGAGGAAGTTTCTCTTCTTCGAACCCGGATTTAAATGTTTCCCACACTAGTTTTTCAGGATCTTTATTACCACTCATTGCGGAATGGTAAACTTTTTTAAAAAGCCAGTCATTATTAGCTCTTAGTGAATCAAATCCTTTGTCTTTTAATAAATCTGCAGGTTTTGCATATCCCATTTGTAAAGCAACTTCCATAAAACGCAATGCCAGAGAATCATTGATCCTGGTATAACCATCTGTACAAAGTGCGGTATCAGGCATTAATGCATACACGCTGGCTTTTTGGTATAGCACATTGGCAAATGGATTATTCTCCCCTTGCCAATGTGCTATACCATAAGGCCAGCGTGTATGCATTAATGCCTGATACCGCACTT
>JBKJPO010000477.1:0-8697 GCA_046595095.1 Chitinophagaceae bacterium | reverse complement strand
GGTGATAAAACTTTAAACACCCCCAGCACTTCCACCCCTGTTGATAATACAATTACTGAAGGCACTGATCCAAAAGGAATAGGTAAATACAAAGATGTTAAGCTTACCCATCCATTGGATGAAAAAATGGTGGCTTCTGGTAAAAACACATACGATGTAAAGTGCGCATCTTGTCATAAAACAACAGGCGAAAAACTAGTTGGTCCTGGATGGAAAGGGGTGACTGATCGCAGAACTCCTGAGTGGATAATGAATTTTACAACGAATACTGAAGAGATGATCGAAAAGGATGCTGCTGCTAAACAAATGTTAGAAGTCTGTCTTGTTCGCATGCCTAACCAGAATGTTGCAGAGGTTGACGCAAGAGCTCTGCTTGAATATATGCGCAAGATTGACGGGAAGCAATAAAAATTATATTAGCGAAATGTTGAAGAGCCATATTAACCGTATGGCTTTTTTATTTGAGGGTAATATCTGAGCTGGAACGTGATGGATTAAGCTTCCTCATTAAATAAATTTGCAAAGCACCATGGAGCAGGATGATACCTGCGCCCCATAGCAGCCAATTGAAAATAAAACTATTTGTTTCAAATAGAATCCCAAGACCTTGTAGCATTAAAATAATTTCGTTCGATATTATTCCAAAGCCAAAAATATAGAAGGGTAGTTTGATGAGTTTTTCATTCTTTCCATTAAAGTAATTTGATTCAATCAGATTGCTGAGAATGTAAAATGTTACAAACCCCAAAAATACAAGGTGTAAAAAGCCGATGATAACTGGACGGTCACCATATACAGCATTTCCTAATGCTGGAAAAATAGTCCCAATATGCAATATCATTTTCAAAGCAAAAGAGGCTAAGGAGAGAATGAATAAGTTTTTGGCAAGCGGATAA
Source organism: Chitinophagaceae bacterium (assembly GCA_046595095.1). Classification (GTDB taxonomy): domain Bacteria; phylum Bacteroidota; class Bacteroidia; order Chitinophagales; family Chitinophagaceae; genus Ginsengibacter. Next base: position 7,801 of record JBKJPO010000477.1, on the reverse strand, counting down.
ATGAAAAGTTTATTGCTATCCAGGTTCAAGGCAAATGAAAAGAAATAGGCAATGGCTATTAAAATAAAAATACAGCCTATTGCCGCTATCCAATAGTACGAAGGTTGATTATGCCAAAGTAGCGAAAGAAATAAAGTTGGAACGATTGACAAGCAAAGGGAAATAGAAAATAACCTTGCCTTTCCATTTAAAACGATACCTTTTTTCACCAGCTGGTTAAGAATCAAAGTAAAGATGGAAAGAGTGAAAAAACCATTGTATTGAAAATGAAGGAAGGTATAAATTGAATCTCTGTAGAGCAAAGAGTTTCCTGATTTTGTGGCCAGGATGAAAGCGAGGCCCAATGGACCAATTGCAGAAAGCACAAGACTTCCAATTCCGCAAAGACTTAGCAGCTTAACATTTTTATTCAAATCAGCTTTTAATACCTGACGTATAAAAATTCCTGCAAACGCAAATGAAATAAGAATATAAGCGCTTGAAAAAACTATGGAAAGGATGGAATACCCAAGGAACGGAAATGTAAATGCCATGCCTAAAGAACTTATCTCGATCCCGGCTAATATCCATTGATAAATTCTTTGCTGCGAAAAGTGAGATGGGAGTATTTCATAAATTAATAAGGTCATCAAACTAAGTCCAACCCATCCGCCAAAGGCAAAATGTGAGTGCGCGCTCAAAACATTTCTATAATCGATAAAAGGAATTGAAAAAAGAATTTTACTTCTCAGTATAAATCCTAAGGCCGCAACAATAACGAGATTAGCCAGGCATAAGCTTAGCCAAAAAAATTTTTTATTTTTTATTCGATTGTCCATCTCATGCAATAGAGTTCATAGAATTCAACTCAGGTGATAATACAAAAATATTATGATGAAAGAACTTTCTTTCAAATGTTGGTATGAAATATCCCAAATTGAGCAAGATTTTGGACAAGCACAGCAAACGTATGCGCATTTGTTGTTAACTGGTCATCAGGAGTAAGTAATTTATTTTTCCATATATCAAACAAATAAATAATGTGTAGAGAGGGAAAGAAAGTTTGAGCAATCTCTTCGTTGGATCCCTGTAACATCTAACCTATAAGCTTTCATTTTGAGGTATAACTAAAGAATCGAGTTGCCCAAGGATTAAACATCAGTTAAGTTTGCATAAATCGCTTTTGATGCAGTTCAATATAGTTCATATTACTTCTTTATTTGAGAATGCATCAGAAGGATTTGTAGTTACGGATGGCAAGGGTAATATTATTCTTGTTAATCCGTCGGCATGCCGGATGTTTGGTTATGAAGTAATAGAATTAATCGGGCAAAAAATTGAAATTTTAATTCCCGCCAGGTATAAGCATGGCCACATACAGCTTAGAGATGGATTTTACGCAGATCCTAAGAACAGGGTAATGGGTCATGGACGGGATCTGTATGGTGAGATAAAAGGCGGTGAGACTTTTCCGGTTGAAGTGAGTTTGAGCACTTACATCCAGGATAATGAGCGATATGTGATTGCTTTCATTATTGATATTACACGAAGGAAAGAGATAGAACAAAGTATGGTTAAGCAGCAGGAGCAGTTGGAAAATGTTTCCAATGAAATGAGAATGCTAAATGTTGAGCTGGAGGCCAAAGTAGAAGAACGAACTATAATATTAAAGGAAGCATTACAACGCCTGGAACAATCGCAGGATGAGTTAAACGAGGCATTGGATAAAGAGAAACAACTTAATGAAATTAAATCCAGGTTTGTGTCAATGGCTTCACATGAGTTTCGCACACCTTTAAGCACTGTCTTATCCTCTGCTTCGCTTTTATCAAAATATACTACAACCGAAGAACAGGATAAGCGTAACCGTCATATTGAAAAGATTAAAGGTTCAGTAAAACAATTGAACGATCTTCTTGAAGATTTCCTTTCTCTTGGTAAGTTGGATGAGGGTAAAGTCGGCACTAATTTCCTGGAATTTAATCTTCATGAATTGGTGCAGGACACAATTGATGAAATGAAGGGGTTGGTTAAAAAAGACCAGCAGATCATTTACAGTTATTCCGGTAATGAAATTGTAGTAAGTGACAAAAAACTTGTAATGAATGTTTTGATAAACCTTATTTCAAATGCGATCAAGTTTTCGGATGAGACAAAAGTTATTGATGTTAATAGCAAGGTAACAGACAACATTGCTATAATATCTGTGATGGATGGAGGCCTTGGTATTTCAGAAGAAGACAGGACACATTTATTCACATCTTTTTTTCGTGGCAAAAATGCTATCAATATCCAGGGAACTGGTCTTGGTTTGCATATAGTAAAACGATATTTAGATTTACTTGGAGGTACAATTGAGGTGGATAGCGAATTGGATAAAGGGACCACAGTAACATTTAAAATACCAGTTAAAAAAAACTAAATGGAAAAGTCGGTTCTTGTAATAGAAGACAATATTGACATTCGCGAAAACACAGCAGAGATCCTGGGGCTGGCCGGGTATCAAACTTTTACCGCCGAGAATGGGAAAAAAGGAGTAGAAGTAGCCCTTAGAGAGAAACCTTCCATCATTGTATGCGATATTATGATGCCGGAACTTGATGGATATGGCGTTTTGCATTTGCTCAGAAAAAATCCCGATACTCAGAATATCCCATTCATTTTTTTGACTGCCAAAACAGAAAGGAGTGATCTTAGAAAAGGAATGGAAATGGGAGCCGATGATTATATCACAAAACCTTTTGAGGATATAGAGTTATTAAATGCTGTTGAAATACGACTCAAAAAATCAGAGATATTAAATCAGAAATATAGTTCTTCCCCCGAAGGGCTTGCCCGGTTTTTGGAGGATGTGAAAAAAACCGGTCTCATTCAAAAATTATCAGGGCAGTATGATGTTCAGCGTTATGATAAGAAACAAATGCTTTACAATGAAACAAGAAGACCACGTTTTTTATATTACCTGGTCAATGGAAAAGTGAAAGGATTTAAATCTAACGATGATGGTAAAGAGTATATCACCAATTTATATACGGATGGGGACTTAATCGGTTATACGGCACTCATCGAGGATACGAATTATGATGACAGTGCGAGTGCATTGGAATCTTCGGAGATCATGCAAATACCTAAAGAAGACTTTTTGCAAATGGTGTATAGTGATATAAGTATTGCTTCAAAATTTATTCATATCATCACGCAAAATGTTAAGGAGAAAGAGGAACGTTTATTAAATCTTGCATATAGTTCTTTACGAAAACGGGTTGCGCAGGCACTTGTAGATATTGTAGCTAAGTTCAACCTCGAAGAACAAACAAAACCAATTGAGATTTCCAGGGAAGATATCGCTCAGTATGTAGGAACTGCAACAGAATCATTGATCAGGACATTGAGTGACTTTAAAGCTGAAAAACACATCGATATAATTAGCGGAAAGATTGTTGTCAACAATGTCGAGAGATTAAAAAAGCTGTTGTTTTAAAAAATTTTGAACTGGGAATTATAACTAAACAAGAGCTATGAATCTAGATATTTTATATTTCAACAGCTGCTTTATTTGAGTTTTTCTTGATCCAAAACTCATCTGGCCATACCTCCCGATTTTTAGGATGGTGATCCAGGTACTTTGCAAGAATTTCCAATTGGCTGGGATTGGCAATTTGTTCTATATGAAAGAATAACTGTCTTTCTTCAAATCGGATGTGACTATTGATCATTTCAGCCAGCAACTCAAGCTCATCTTCAGTAGTATTTTCCGACAACCCGGTTAGTTTAAGCTTTATAGCTTTATGATCGTCAACCATTTTTGACAGTAAGATATCCGATGCTGGTAAGATTTTTAAAAAGTTATGTTCCTCTTTTTTGAAATGATCCTGTAAATGAATATTCCAGAACCAGGTGCAATAGTTCATTATTCTATCGATGGCAATTCCATACTTTTTCCCCTGGCGTATTTTCCATACGAATAAAAGACCTTCATGATGTTCGCGGGAGAGAGGTGCTAATTGTGGACTTCGCTTGATAGGGTTGGGAATAGTTTCCATTTTACAAAATTACAGGAATAGAAACAAAGAATTTATGACAAAGCTTTGCCGAATTGGTGATTAAAGTCAGGTTAATACGTTCAAGAGGTTTAAGAGGTTTAAGAGGTTTAAGAGGTTCAAGAGGTTCAAGAGGTTTAAGAGGTTTAAGAGGTTTAAGAGATTTAAGAGGTTCAAGAGGTTTAAGAGGTTTAAGAGGTTTAAGAGGTTCAAGAGGTTTAAGAGGTTCAAGAGGTTTAAGAGGTTCAAGAGGTACTGAAATCTGAAAACTTCTATCGTCGTCAGGCCGGCTCTTAAACCTCTTAAACTTCTTGAACCTCTTGAACCTCTTAAACGTTTTTTACATGTGCAGCTTCCCAACCAATCATCGCCGCTTTTCGAATTCCGCCCCAATGGTAACCACCAAATACTCCTGTTGATTGTATAACCCGATGGCATGGAATCAGGAAGGCGACCGGGTTATCACCAATAGCTGTGCCTACAGCTCTTGAAGCATTTGGCAGATTTATTTTAGTTGCAATATTTCCATAAGAAGATAATTGACCCATTGGAATCTTTAGAAGAGTTTCCCATACTTTGATTTGAAATTCAGTCCCTTTTAAATGGAGTTTTATTTTACTGAGTTTACTCCAGTCATGGGTGAAAATGTAAAATACATTTTGTTGAATAAGATCAACAACCTGCCGATAACTGGCAGCCGGAAATTTATTTTTCAGGATCTGTAACGCATCCTGCTCATGGTCAGCAAACGCGGCATGGCAAATCCCTTTACCAGTAGATGCGACAAGGATATTTCCAAACGGACTTTCAGCAAAACTATAATTGATGGCAAGGTTTTCACCACCGTTCTTATACTCCCCGGGTGTCATACCTTCAATATTGATAAACAAATCATGCAGCCGGCCTGTTCCGGAAAGCCCGGTTTCAAAAGCCGTATCAAATAAAGTAGCCTGGTTTTCTTTCAACATTTTTTTGGCATGTTCAACAGTTATATATTGTAAAAATTTTTTAGGACTCACCCCGGCCCATTCCGTAAATAATCGCTGGAAATGAGAAGGGCTCAGGTGTATTTTTTTTGCTACTTCTTCCAGGCCGGGCTGTGTTTTATAGTTTTCCTGGATATAGCCAATCGCCTCTGCAATCCGGGTATAATTTGTGTCTTCCTGCTCATTCATATTCTTTATGATTTTGATCACACAAAAGTACGAGCACATCGAAAGCTTAACAACCCGATAATTGCGGAGTTTAAAAGTATTTGAAATGGGGATATTAAAAACAGGCAGATAAAAATGATTAGGAATGCATACCATCTGTTTCAATATACCCAGGTTTGTTGTGAACCGAAGATGGTGTTCTCTAATTCTATATAATCACTTTTTTGTATCAGATCTAAAACCCTCAAGCTTGAGATTAGCAATATTTGCAAGATCCTTTTCCAATTCTTCCGCGAGGTAACTGATGGATGGGTTAAACATAATTGCATTTGTTGTTGCATGTTCACCAGGAACATCAAAGGTTTCAAAACCTCCCAATAGAAGGTCTGACCAGCCCAAATCAGGGTCGGGGAAAATCTTTGGCGAACGGAATATTTTCATTCTGCCATCATATGGATGGGGGTCGTATCTGTCTCTCGCTATCACAAGTGCATCTCCAACATATAATCTTCCAAACACAGCAGGGATACTCAATTTCAATAACCGGCAAGTGTTACAAAATGTTCTGCGCAATTTGCTTTTGACTTGATGATATCCAATTTTTCCCTGCACTTTTATTATTTGCTTAAGTAAGCGTAGTGGGTTTAGTACACGATTTTTGAGACTAATAGATTCACCATTTTTACCCAAAGCTTTTAGTGTTTTAAAAAAACTTCTTGAGGATCCATAAATGCTATGACGTTTTAATGCTTTGGTAGGTGCAATTCCATTGAATGAACCCAGGTATGCAATTTCCTGGCCATCCTGTCGGAGTTGGTGGGCCATTTCAAATGCTATGATTGACCCCAGGCAATAACCTGCGAGATAGTACGGTCCCTCGGGTTGAACACTCTTTAGTTCTTTTATATAATGAGTTGCAATTGGTTCCACCCGAAAATATGGTTGATCTACCAGGTTCAATCCTTTTGCCTGTAATGCGTACAATGGTTGATCCGAACCAAGAAGTTTTGAAAGAAGGCGGAAAAATAGTACATGTCCCCACCCCCCATGTATGCAAAACAGCGAAGGTTTGTTACCATAGGGCTGGATCGGTACCAGTGAAGCCCATTTAAATTCTTCTTCTTCATTTTGAAGACGTATAGCCAACTTACTGATTGTTGGGGAATTAAGCAGGAGGCTTAATGGCAAATTTTTTCCGAATGTTTTCTTGATTTTGCCAAACATTTCTGCAATAAGAATCGAAGTACCACCAAGATGGAAAAAATCTTCGTGTATCCCTATCGGTGAAATTTTTAGAATCTCCTCAAAAATCTTTTTAAGTTTTTCTTCAATTTCGTTTGAAGGTTTTTCAGAAGGGCTCTCTATTTCGGATCGGTCAAGTTTGGGTTTTGGAAGAGCTGCGCGATCGATCTTTCCGTTAGTTGTAAGGGGGAGTGTTTTAAGGAAAACGAATGCACCCGGGAGCATGTAGTGCGGTAAATGTTGGGCAAGGTACTCCCGCATGTCATGATCCGATGGTGCAAGGGAATTACGGGGAACGATATAGGCAACCAAATTTTGTTCATCACCAAAATCATTTCTGGGTATAACCGTATTATTTTGCACATACGGATGCCTGCTCAACACCGACTCCAACTCACCTAACTCTATCCTGTACCCGTGAATTTTTACCTGTTGATCTATCCTGCCAAGAAATATAATATTTCCATCACTTTTATACCTGCCAATATCTCCGCTTTTATAAAGTTTTGCATTGGGATCATCGCTGAATGGATTTTTAATAAAGCGTTCAGCTGTAAGATCCGCCCTGTTGAGATAACCCTGTGCCACACCTGCACCACCTATATAGATTTGGCCTGCAACACCTATAGGTACTGGCTCCAGATGAAGATCAAGTATATAGATCTGAGTGTTGGCAATGGGCCGGCCAATGGGGATTTCGCCCGGTAATACCATCCCGGGTTGGATTTCATAAACACAACATCCTACTACCGTTTCAGTTGGACCGTACTCATTTATTAACCGCGTTTTAGGCGCATTAGCATGCCATAGTTCAATATTTTTTGCATGCAATGCTTCACCTCCAATTACCAGGGCATTGGCCTGCCCTTCAAGTTGAGATGCCAGTAATAAATGACGTAAAATCTCAAGGTGTGAAGGAGTAATTTTGACAAGACTGAACTTCGCTTTTGAACTAAGTGCTTCAGCCAGGGCTTCCATTTCTTCTCCTTCTTGTAAAAGTAATACGCGTTTACCCGCTAATATCGGTGTGAAAAAACTGGTGATCGTAGCATCAAACGCAATGGATGAGTTAACCGGTGCGCCTATACCATCAGCAATCGAATAATAACGGATGGCCCAGCACAAATAATTTACTGCGGACCGGTGTGTAATCAAGGCGCCTTTTGGAGTACCGGTTGAACCTGAAGTATAAATAATATAAGCAAGGTTGGCAGATTGAACTTGCACATTCGGGTTTTCGGGACTGTATCCTTCGATCTGTACCCAATCTGTATCCAGGGAGATTGTCACTATCTCATTTTTGGGAAAATGTTTTACCAAATGACTCTGTGTAATCAATACCTGGATGCTTGAATCCTCCAATATAAACGCCAATCGTTGGGTTGG
>JBKJPO010000365.1:0-7764 GCA_046595095.1 Chitinophagaceae bacterium | reverse complement strand
ATCATATTTAGTTCCAACGGGCATTCCCATGTCAGTTGTCTTAGTTGTTCCTGTGTAACGAACCCACTCGAATACATGATCATCATCGGCCATTGTTTTCAAAACCTCCGTTTTCATATCAGAAGCCATAGTGTGTACTTTGCCAAGTTCTGCCTTAATGTTTTCTAATCCTTTCACATCACCTTTGGGGTTAGCGTGATCAACAGCATCCGTTGCAATATAATCACCAAGCTTACTTACATCACCCGTTTCTATTGCTTTAGTTACAGCATGATGCATATCTACATTCTTAGTCGCTTTGTCACTCATTTTAGAATCACCGTGATCCTCAGTTTTATTATTACAGGAGATAAAAAAACAGCAAGCACCTACTGCCGAGGCAAAAAATAATTTCTTCATAATTTTAGTTTTTAGTTAAATGAGGGGCTAAAATAGATTTTTTTGAGAAAGAATGCAATAAGGAAAATACTTACATTGAGTGGAGAACAAAATTAACCAATAGCCAGCCTGTTTTAAGTGGATCTGCGCGACAACCTGTTCAAAACAATTATTTGTGAATTAAAAATAATCCATTCCTTTCTTAGCGGGTTACCTTCTGTAAAATTTTGTATTAACCGTTTTAAATAACATAAAGCTAAAATTAACAATGGTTCAGAAAACTTATTTCAAAACAAAAGATTATTGCAAAGTAAAATTCGTTTTGAATCTTGAAAATGCAGAAACTGTAGAGATACTCGGATTGAATAGCGATTGGGAAAACTCAATAATTATGAGCAAGAAGAAAGATGGCAGTTTTAGTTGTGATGTATCTTTAGCTAAAAACGCTGAACATGAATTCAAATACCGGGTTAACGAAACTGATTGGATAAATGACCAGGATGCAGATGTTCTAAAGCCGAATGAATTTGGCGGTCAGAATAGTGTGATTATTCTTTAAGGAATTTTTGAAACACTAATACACCAGGCTACGAAGGGACAGAAAGAAATTATTAGGTATTTTACTTAACACGAAAATCCTTGCTGACTCTTTGTGTCTTCGAGTCTTTGTGGTTCAAAAAATATACAAACTTAAATTAATACAATCTTCTCAATCACATCTCCACCTGTGATTTCATCTATAGCATCCAGGTTGCCCGTTACTTTTCCAAAACAAGTATGAACACCATCAAGATGCTTTGTATTTGAGCGATTGTGGCAGATGAAGAATTGTGAACCACCGGTATTCGGGCCACGATGTGCCATGGAGAAAACTCCACGGTCGTGAATTTGTTTATTGCCCTTTGTTTCGCAATTGATTGTGTACCCGGGACCGCCGGAACCATTGCCACTAGGGTCTCCACCCTGGATCATGAAATTCGGGATCACGCGGTGAAAAGTTAGCCCGTCATAAAATCCTTCGCTAATTAATTTTTTAAAATTAGCTACAGCAATTGGTGCATCGTCATCATAGAGCTCGAATTGTAATACTCCTTTTGAAGTATGAAGCTCTCCTTTTGTGAGTGGGGTATCTGGCATATTGATTTTGTTTTAACAATGTACGGGGGCAAAAATAGGCGATATGTCCGAATTGTCAAGCAGGTAATAACATTAAGCTTCCTGCAAATGATTAGACTATTCGTTTATCAATAAATTTCCCTGGATAATAAAATTTTGTGATTGGATGATGGTGAGTTTTGCACCAGCTGATAAGGTATAGGGAACATTCAAAATACATTGACCTCCGGTTATAGGATCAATAATTATTTCAGAACCGGGTGAAACTGTAGCTGGTGGTATTGATGCATTCGCCCAGTTGGCTGCAACATTCCAGTTGCCATTACCATTAAAAGTATAGACGGCGGGTTCAATAAATGTGACATAACTATTTAAGTCGAAGGAGCGAAGTTTCTGATTCACTGTAAACGTAAATGGCCCAAACGTCCTGGTAAACTTCTCATTACTAATATATCCATAACCCCCGTTTCTGAAACAAATACCTTCAGCCTGTCCCATAACAGATGCATCGGGCAAATCTATCCGGCGCTTATTGCCATTAAAATAATTTCCACCTGTGTAATCCGATAACAAGTGAATAAAATGACTGGCCGACCCGGTATTCTGATATCCAAGTAAAGTGACAACTTCTTTTCCGGGGCTTTTATCTGCACCGGTCACCAGGTAAGCTGTAGCCAATATTTCGACAGGTTGTGCCACATAATTTCCAGCTGCAAGGCCATTTATCACATAATGTTGAGAATTGAAGTCAATCCAGTTTTTCGTAAACAAATGGATCTTACCATTGTCAACAATCATGGCTTCGCAATCGAATTTTGTACTGTTTGCCGGCCCGGGTACAGGAGGTTGCGGTTGATCATTATATGTAAAATTTATAACTGAAACCTGGGTTGCGGGAATGGTTACTACAGGATTAGTTACATGACCTGGAATTGCACTGATTGGAAACTTATATATCCTCAGGTCTGTCCTGGCACCATTTGCATTATTGCCAAAATCTCCGAGATAAAAATTGCTGCCATCAAAAGCAATATCCTCCCAATCAACATTTACAGCACCTGCAAGATAAACCCGTTGCAGAATTGTATTGCTTAAAGTATCAATTTTATAAATAGCTGCTGAGCCACCGCCATCATTAAAACTCCAAAGAAAATTACCAGCCATCTGGAGACCGCTTGTTTCAATAAGTGTATCGGTTAGTGGATCAACTTTTATTATTGGCGAGTATCCAATAGCGTTATATGTGCAGGATCCGTCATTGATTGTCGCAGAGGAATTATAATTATTGGCTAAAGCATCCCTGCATCCTGGTACCTGGCATAATGCAGGACAGGTCAGAAAAAACAAAGTGAATGTTTGGAACACCGGTAAATAAAAAAGACTCCTTTTGATAAAATTTAATTTAGCCATGAATATAAACCCATTAATCCGCTCTTCCCTTTAAATGCAAATCCAAATCCAAATTATGGTTCCTTGCCCAATCCTTTGCAATATCGTAGCCAGCATCAGCATGCCTTATCACACCCATACCCGGGTCATTCCTAAGCACACGACCAAGGCGGGCTGCGGCTTCATCAGTACCATCTGCAACTATCACCATACCTGCGTGAATGCTGTAGCCCATCCCCACTCCACCACCATGATGAAGGCTAACCCAACTTGCCCCACCCGCAGTATTGATCAATGCATTTAGGATCGGCCAGTCAGCTACCGCATCTGAGCCATCCAACATTGCCTCGGTCTCACGGTTAGGGCTAGCTACAGAACCGGTATCCAGGTGATCGCGACCAATCACAATCGGGGCTTTTACTTTCCCTGAACGCACAAGCTCATTAAATGCCAGTCCCGCTTTTTCCCTTTCGCCCTGCCCGATCCAGCAGATCCTGGCAGGCAAACCCTGGAATGCAATGCGTTCCTGTGCCATTTTTATCCATCGGATCATGCTTTCATTTTGAGGAAATAATTCCATCATCAGCGCATCTGTAACTGCTATGTCATTAGGATCGCCGCTAAGAGCAGCCCAGCGAAAGGGCCCCCGGCCTTCACAGAACAGTGGTCGGATATATTCCGGTACAAAACCGGGGAAATCAAAAGCATTTTTCAAGCCTCTCTCCTGTGCCCTTGCCCTGATATTATTTCCATAATCAAAAGTAACTGACCCACGCTTTTGCAATTCCAACATCAACTCCACATGAAGTTTCATGCTATCGTAACTTGCTTCAATGTATTGTGCCGGATTTTGTTCGCGCAAAATATTCGCAGCTTCATTGCTTAAGGTGTGGGGAACATAGCCGATCAGGGGATCGTGGGCTGAAGTCTGATCGGTCAGTACATCAACCCCGATATTTCTTTCGATAAGACGCTGCAATAATTGAACGGCATTGCAATGCACGCCGATACTCAGTGTTTCACCATTGGCTTTCGCATCTAAAGCGAGGTCGATTCCTTTGTCAATTTCCTCAACCAATACATCCAGGTATTTTGTTTCAATCCTTTTTTCGATACGCCATTTTTCTACTTCAGCAGCAAGACATACACCATCGTTCATGGTGATAGCCAGTGGTTGTGCTCCTCCCATTCCACCAAGTCCTGCAGTAACGCATAGCCTCCGCTTCAAAGTTCCACCGAAATGTTTGGCGGCTACTGCACCAAAAGTTTCATAAGTGCCTTGAACAATTCCCTGCGAACCTATGTAAATCCAGGAGCCGGCTGTCATTTGTCCATACATCATCAAGCCTTTTTTCTCCAGCTCATCAAAATGTTCCCAAGTCGCCCATTTCGGAACCAATTGCGAATTACTGATTAAAACACGCGGTGAATCTTTATGTGTTTTAAGTATCCCAACTGGTTTGCCACTTTGTATCAATAACGTTTCATCGTTTTCCAAAACTTTTAATGCTTTTATTATGAGGTCGAGACTCTCAAAATTCCTGGCTGCCTTTCCGCGCCCACCATAAACAATTAGATCATCCGGCCGCTCCGCAACTTCAGGATTGAGGTTATTCAAAAGCATTCGCAATGCAGCTTCCTGTATCCATCCCTTACAATTTAAAATACTGCCGGTGGGTGTAGCGTATTTAATAGGATCATATTTTCTTTTAGATTCATTTTTCATGGTAATGAATGACAGGAATTATAATTTATAATCGTTTAAAAATTGTACTGCTTTCAGAAGATCATCATGCAACACTCTGTCTTCATCATTAAAAGAAACAAGTTCGCGAAATGAAGTAACAATATCCTCTAAGACCGGGGAAGTCTTCAATGGTTTGCGAAACTCGAGCGCTTGTGCTGCGGCAAGCAATTCGATTGCAAGTACTTTCTCCACATTTTTAATAACCCGTAAACATTTAGTTGCAGCATTTGCTCCCATGCTCACATGATCTTCCTGGTTGTTAGAGGAAGATATACTGTCAACAGAAGCCGGCGTGCATAACTGTTTATTTTCGCTCACAATGCCTGCAGCAGTGTATTGTGGGATCATTAACCCCGAGTGCAGGCCTGGATTTTTTATGAGAAAGGCAGGAAGGTCCCTCTGTCCGCTGATTAACTGATACGTTCTTCGTTCCGAAATACTCGCTATCTCGCTTGCAGATATGGCAAGAAAATCAAGTACTAACGCCAATGGCTGCCCGTGGAAATTTCCACCACTCAAAATGAGGTCATCATCGGGAAAAATGTTTGGATTATCAGTCACAGAATTTATTTCCCGGATCACAACATTCAACACATGTTCGAAAGTATCTTTTGTTGCTCCATGTACTTGTGGTATACAACGAAATGAATATGGGTCCTGCACCTGTTCTTTCCTGCCGGAGAATATCTGGCTACCGGATAATAACTCTCTAAGTTTTGCAGCAGTATCTACCTGGCCTTTGTGTAACCTGATAGAATGAATCCGTTCATGCAAAGGGTCGGGCGAACAATCAAACGCATCATAAGAGATGGCAGCAATCGTATCGGCCCATTTTAATAATCTATCTATATGCAAAAGGCAAAATAAAGCATAGGCACTCATAAACTGGGTGCCGTTAATAAGTGCCAATCCTTCCTTGCTTTGGAGATTGATAGCCTCCCAACCGAGTTCTTTCAAAGCTTCCGAGGAATGAATCTTCTTTCCTTTAAAATTTACTTCGCCCAGGCCAATCAATGGCAGGCTGAGATGCGCAAGTGGTGCGAGATCTCCGGATGCACCTAATGAACCTTGTGTATATATTACAGGCAACACATCATTGTTATGCATATCCATCAATCGTTTCACTATATCTATCTGTACTCCTGAATAACCGTAACTAAGTGATTTTATCTTCAACATCAACATGAGCTTTACAATCTCAGACGGTACCTCTTCCCCCATTCCACAAGCATGAGATTTCAAAAGATTATTTTGCAAAGCAGCAAGCTGTTCTTTATCAATCTTTACATGCTGCAGGTAACCGAAACCGGTATTGATGCCATAATAGTAAGTTTCATCTTTTGCAAGTTTCTCATCCAGGTACTTCCTGCAATTTGATATTTTCTCATGTGCATCAAAAGTTATTGATACAAGTTGTTCATACTCCATTAGATTTTTCACCTGTTGAAAATTCAGCCAGCTTTTATCAAGTGGAAGGTAATTGTAGCTCATTCTTTTTCTTTCTATTTGTGCAATCCCGGGAAATAAAACGGGAACAGTCTATGAGATATAAGATCAGTGCTAATTTTTTTTCGCAGATCAGTCGTGAAAATATTATTTCATGTAAAAATATTAACTCATAATAATTTTATATCCTTGTTGATCAAAAGTAATTAAAAAAAGCTTGCATTATGGGACTGATCGCACTAGCAGTAGCACCAGGCATTGCCATTTGTTTGTATATCTATTTAAAAGACATGTACAACAAGGAGCCACGAAGGTTCCTGCTCTTAAGTTTTTTCCTGGGCATGGTGTGTATCGTTCCTGCGATAATAATTGAGGTGATAGCCTCAAAATTAATTGACCCACATACAAAAGGTAGCTATTTTTATACAGCGGTTTCCGCATACCTGGTGGTAGCTTTCACAGAAGAGATCTGTAAATTTTCCATGGTCAGGATCTTCGATTATCCGAGAAAAGCTTTTGATGATCCATTTGATGGGATCATTTATACAGTGATGGTAGGTATGGGATTCGCTACTCTTGAAAATATTTTTTACGTTCAGCAACATGGCTTTGCTGTAGGTATCGCACGTATGCTTTTCTCAGTACCTGCTCATGCTACCTTTGCAATTATTATGGGGTATTATATTGGCCTTGCAAAATTTAAGAAGAAAAATAGTAGCTGGTATTTATTTCTAGGGATTTTCTGGGCTACATTTTTTCATGGGAGTTATGATTACTTCCTTTTTTTAGAACAAACATGGTATCATATTCTTGCAGCATTCCTATCATTTGTAATTGCTATGCGTTTTTCGGTTGTTGCAATCAGGAGGAAGCAGCTTTCATCAAAAACCCATTTCGAAACATTGGGCTCATAACTCCATTCATTTTTACAACAAGTAAATAACTTTTATGAAAAATATTTTTATTATCATATTTCTTTTTAGCAACACACTTCACGCTCAAACAATAAAACTTCTTGGCTCCGGTATGCAGTGTTCAATTCGTGGTTTGAGTGTGGTGAATGATAAGGTGATTTGGCTAAGTGGTTCAGGTGGAATGATAGGCAAGTCTCTTGATAGTGGCGAAAGCTGGAAATGGAAGCAGGTAAAAGGATTCGAGAATACCGACTTCCGGGATATCGAAGCCTTTGATGCAACAACTGCTGTAATCATGGGCATCGCAGAACCGGCATACATGTTAAGAACCGTAGATGGAGGAGAAACGTGGCAGGTGGTATATGAAAATAAAAGAAAAGGGATGTTTCTTGATGCCATGGAGTTCTGGAATGATCAAAGTGGTATCGTAATTGGTGACCCGATTAATGGAAAGTTTGTGATCGCTCGAACATTTGATGGAGGCAGGAGTTGGCAAGGCTTACCTGCAAAAAACTACCCTGCTGCGGATAGCGGCGAAGCTTGTTTTGCAAGCAGTGGTACCAACATCCGCAAATTCTCCAATAGTGAAGCTGTGTTTGTGAGTGGTGGATTAGCCTCACGGGTATTCATACGCAATAAAAGTATAGACATCCCGGTGATTCAAGGCACAGCATCTACAGGTGCTAATTCTATAGCGGTCAAGAATAAAAAAATGTTTATAGTTGTGGGCGGTGATTTTAATAAACCTACCCAGACAATTTTTGATTGTCTGGG
>JBKJPO010000196.1:0-3649 GCA_046595095.1 Chitinophagaceae bacterium | reverse complement strand
GCCACACTTCCACTCTTTCTTAATGCATGTCTGGGGACAGACGTGACACCAAGTGAACACATGCTTATAAAACGTGAAACTTCTGTTGTAGAAAGAAAACCGGTGTAATGCACGCTAACTTTTAGCTCCGCTATATTTTCAAGATTTAACTTTAAGGCCATCATTTGTTTTTCATCGCCGCCGATCAGTAAAACTTTCATCTGCATACCCTCTAACCTTGCCATATGGTAGAAGCTGGTAAGAAAATCCAGGACTGAGCTACCTGCGTCTGCCTGGCTGAAAAAACCAATAGTTAGTATTTTTTCGTTTCCCTCACCAGAACTTCCGTTCATTCCGGTTTTTTGTGCACTTCCTGAGATATTTGAAAATAATGGAAGCATCTCCGCCTTCAAATCCAAGGATTCCAGTTTTGAAAGAAAAGCAGGTAAATGTGTATGGATCTTCGCCGGTTTCAAATCCCTGGTAATCTGTTTTATTATTTTTTTCTGGATTGCTGATGTGATAAGGAGTTTGAAATTCATCAGGCTTGATGTACCCAACCATAATTCATGAAACATGATATGCCAGGGCCTCTCACCACCAATTTTCTTAAGCGCTTTACCTAACCATGCTGGCATTCCTTTTTTATCAAAAGCATAAGGAACGAATTGAAGGCTTAGCCATTTGGTGTTAAAGTCATCAACCCAATTCTTCGCATCACGTATGCACTGTTTCCTTTTTGATTTTGCAGGAATGCGTAAAGTTTTAATCCCCACTGCTCCTGATTGCTGCACCTCTTCACATGCAACATTTATGTAAGGGTCATTGAGTGCGATAATGGATGCCTGGTGTCCTTGTCTGCTCAACTCGCCTGCAATCCTTCTTGTATAATCACCAACCCCATCTCGCCCTTCTTCAAGAGAACCGCAAATAAAAACTATTCTCATAATTTGATGATACCTTTCATGCCATGAAGTTGAATTTGACAATATAACATGGCAATGAACTCAAACTTCTACAGTCGAATTTCTTACTATATAATCTACGATCTTTTCTGAAACATTTTCCCATGAGAGTTTTCCTACATACTCCTTTGCATTGATTCCAATCTCGTCTGCCAATGCTCTATTGTTGTTACACATGCTGATCAATTCAGCAAGCTCCTGCGAATCCCCTTTTTCAAAAAGAAAACCTGTCTTGCCATTTTCTATAATATCTTTTTGACCACAGCAATTGCTGGTTATACAACATTTTCCTGCACCCATTGCCTGGAGCAAACTCAATGGCTGACCTTCGAAATAACTTGGCAAAACAAATAAAGAAGAATTGCTTAGAAATTGTATTTCATCTTCGGGAGGGAAATTAGGAATGACTCTGACATAAGACCTTAAATGTTCAGGCCAATCTGAAAGTACTGTATCGCCATCAACACCAGTACCAATTAGTATGTAATTCAATTCAATACCCTGCTGATACAATATATTAACAGCGTTTACTAGTGTATGTATGCCCTTTCGTGCTACCCATGACCCATTGAACAAAACTGTGTATGGTAAATTATTTGCCTTGTGGTTTGGTAAAGAATAAATATTGACTCCATTCTTGAAGATTAGAATGTCTTCTTCGATACGATTGTATTTATCAATTACATACTCTTTATCTTCCGAGTTAATCAGCAATAGTTTATTACCTTTTTTCAAACCGATATCGCAACCATTAAGACGCCAGAGTGGAAACAATAGCCTCGTCCTCAATGATAATTTATTATTTTTATCCTGGATCTCTTCATCATTTAACTGCATCTCCCAACCTCTTCTTTCCACACCATGACTCTCAATAAAACAGGGAATGCCATTCTGTACAAAATACCTTGAGGCAGGTTCATGCACAATTATAGCTCTGGGTACAATTTTAAGATTCTTGTAATATTTATAAGCCTCATATGGGAACAGTGCTTTATGCTTTAGTTTACCCACTTCCATTGGTCCAATATGAATGAAATCGAAACCTGCTTTTTCGAATGCTTTTTTCCAATAATATTCAACACGACCAACGCCACTATTTAATGAGATGTTTATTTCCGAGATATGCAAAATGATATCTTTACGCATTAAGAGTCAAATTTTTAGGATTTTGCAAGATCAGGTGATTTTTTTACAAGAATAAAAAAAAGTTCATTGAGTTGGCAAATTGAATTTCTTTCCGGCCCCGGTCGAAGTAAAGGATTGATCAAAAAGTTATTCTCCAAATCCTGGTTCAAAGCTTAATAAAAGTAGTTTAAAAATCAAACCCTCTTTTTTATGAACTTTGCCGGAACGCCTGCAACAATTTCATAATCCCCTACATCTTTGTTTATCACAGACCCTGCTGCTACGACTGCGCCTTTCCCAATCCGCACGCCTTTTAGTACAGTCACATTAAATCCTAGCCATACATCGTCTTCAATTATGATGGGTGCGATTGATGGTGGTTGAATATTCATAGTTGTACTCAGTGCAGTACTATGGTCATGATCTATAAATTTGCATCCGGAAGCTATCAAACAAGTATTTCCAATGTTGATCTGGCCCGAAATATTAAATTCGCAATTACTACCAATAAATACTTCTGAACCTATAATTATTGATTTGTGGGGTGTATAAATTCCATCATAATTAAAATAGACGCCGGGCTCAATGATGCTGTTCTTTCCAATAGATACTTTGTGGGGCCAAGTAACGCGTAAGTTAGAAATTATAGCGCCCTTACCTAATTTCATACCCAGGGATATCAACCATAATTTTCGAATAGCACTTCTGAACCTAAACCAATAACGAAATCGAAAGATAAAAAAACCTTGTCTGAAAAAATAAGTCATAATACCTCTTTTTTTGAAAGGAACTTTACCTTAAAACATAAATCAGGGTTGCTCATTTTCTAAAAAAATTTTTTAAAATTGTTGATTATCCCGGTCAAACTTCGAGAAATGTAAAATCATGCTGTAGCGATATTTTTTTTCTTAAGTACAACAAGCGAATCCACTTCTTCAATAATTTCCCACTCATTGGATGGCTTTACAATCTCATTAATAAGGCGAACAGGCCCCCAATCTAATTTGGTCCACCCGTTTTCAAAAATACGGGCATCATGGAAAGCCATGATTCCGCCTGGTGCAAGCTTCATGGAAAATAGTTCAAAGTCTTTTTTTACGCCACTAAAACTATGATCACCGTCAACAAAAATAAAATCAATATTATCCGGCACATCATTTAGTGCAGCATCACTCAGCTTGGCTATCAAAACAACTTTAGGATTTAGACCGGAACGTTTTATATGTATTTGTGCTATTAGCTTGCCAAAAGAAACCCCGAGCTTGCCATTAAAGAAAGGGTCAATTCCGTACACAATGCCCTCTCCATTCAGGGCTGAACCCATCACTGCGGTATTATAACCTTCAAAAACACCGATCTCAACAGCTATTAACTTGTTTTTGCAATATTTTTTAAGTGTGTTTTGTTCGGCTTCTGTTGTTTGAGTAGAAGGCTTTTCGAATAGAAAAAGTACTTTTAAGTAATGTACCAGGTTGTTCCCGATTTTCATAATAACTATACTTGAGTGATTTTATAAAATAAAGAAAATTTTGCGCTGAAAATAATAAATTTTACCTGGCTATTTTCCAAACTTGTTTCGA
>JBKJPO010000152.1:0-25064 GCA_046595095.1 Chitinophagaceae bacterium | reverse complement strand
AGCGGAAACTAAAGAGATTTTGGTATCGGGAACTTTCAAATTTTATGTTCATCTTATCAAGATAAAGCGAAAATGTGCGTTTTGTTATTTTTTACGGGGAGCAGTTGCTGTACCCTTTGCTTTTGCCTGCTGCAATTTTTTATTTTGTTCCTGCATGGCGTTAATCTTCTCCTGCCATTTACTTGTCTTCTGTGGTTTCTTTTTATTTTCCTGCAGCTTAGCCAGCAGCTTCTCATGATTGATGATATATTTCTGTATCACAAACTGGATGAGCAACGTAATCACATTTGATACCGTATAATACCAGGTAAGAGAAGAAGGGAGTTTATTAAAAACACCTAGCAATATTATTGGAAAAATAAATGGCAGATATTTCATTACAGGATTATTATTGTCCTGCATGTTGGCCATGCCATATAAAGAAATAAGTAAACTCGTTACTACCGCAAGGATCGTGAATAAACTGATATGCGCACCATAGAGAGGTATCTCAAAACCCATATTGTAAATGGAATCGTAGGCAGAAAGATCATCTGCCCACCAAAATTTTTCTTGTCGAAGAGAGATGTTGGAATTGAAGAAATTATAAAGGGCGAAGAAAATGGGAATTTGTAAAAGTGCCGGAATACAACCCCCGAGTGGATTCACTCCTGCAGAACGAAAGAGTTTCATCTGCTCCATTCCAAATGCTTGTTTGTCATCACCAAACTTTGTTCTCAGGGCATCTATCTCCGGCTTAAGTACTTTCATCTTAGCACCGCTCAGGTAACTCTGGTAAGTAAGCGGGGAAATAAGCAATCGAATAATGATAGTAAGTAATGCGATCACCAGTCCATAGCTGACAATATTTTTCCCAAGAAAATTAAATACCGGCATCACGAAACCACGGTTAATATATTTTACAAAAGCAAATATCCCACTGCCGAGTGGAACGATATTATGCATTTGGTTGCCATACGATTTTAGGATCTTATAATCTGAAGGCCCATAATAAATTTGCAAGGGAATAGTCGATTCCATACCACCTGGTACATCCAGCCGCATATTAGCAGTTGTCTGTGCAATAATTCCTGTATCAGCAGGTATCTTCCAGATCATATCTGCATTCCTGATCTTTTTTGGAGCAAGAATAGTGGTGGTGAAAAATTGTTGCTTAACACTTAGCCAGTCTACAGGTTTATTGAACTTAATATCATCACCAGACCCAAGTGCATTAAAATCATAATCACCATCTTCTACATAACCTACCTGTGATTGCTGTTTCTCATAATCAATATCCTTCTCCAGTTGAGTTGCCTGCGCCTGCCAGGTAAGGTTGAGTGTATTTTGGGAAATGAGATTTTGCGCACCAGTAAGCTTAATCACCAAATCTAACATGTACTCATTAGCAGGTAAAGTATACTGGTGTGTTATAGATTTCCCGGCACTGTCGGCAAGTACAAAATTCAATACCTGTGCTCCTTTGGCATCTTTAGTTACAGCAGAATAAGTGAAATTTAGTTCACTGGTCTGCATTGATTTGTTTTCGGCAACATTAACCGGGTAAGAAATTTTATTGAATACTCCATCCGCTAGCATCAATGGTTTACCCTGGTAAGATTTAAATTTTTTAAGCTCAACAGTTTTTGGCTGTGCACCAAGGGTAGTGAATGCAATCTTTACTACTTCATTCTCCAGAGTTATCAATTGCTCGGCTCCGGCTTGTTGAAAACTGCCTGAAGTAATTACTGGTGCTACTGTATCTTTCTTCGCAGGTAATATTGTGGTTGTAAGAGAATCATTTTTAGGTTTGAGCCTATTGAGTGAATCCTGGGTTCTCTGTTTCTCTTCCTCAAGTCCAAGCTGGCCTTGTCTTGTATAATAAAAATATCCAAAAAATAATACTGCAAGCAACACAAAACCAATTACCGTATTTCTGTCCATAATTCAATTTAAGTTGGCAAAGGTAGTTAATCACTTTAAATGTTGACTGCTTTTAATCCCGGTTGTTTAAAAGCTTCAGGCTACATTATTTGAAGAATTTATGCGATAAATGGAAATGAAAAAAGGGTTAATGAATTGCATAGTTATTTGCAAGTTCATTAACCCTGTTATTAGGTTTACATTATTTACTTTTTTCCTGCTGGTGCTGCAGCTTTTGCCGCTGGCGCAGCCTTAGCAGCGGGGGCAGCTGGTACAACTTTAGAAGCAGTTGCTTCATCCTGCTTCAATTGTCTTGTCATAGTAACAGAGGCAATAGGAATTCGTGGTGAATTAAGTATTTCCATGTGCTCTGCTTTTACATCTTCAACACGTACATTCTCATTCAATTCAAGTGTTGTAAGATCCAATTCAATGTTTTCGCGCAAATGCTTAGGTAAGGTTTTTACCTTGAGGGCTTTAATTTTAGTAACCAATTTACCACCTGCTTTAACCCCCGCAGGAATTCCGGTAAACTTAAGCGGAATGGTTACCACAACTTTTTTATCTTCCACCAACTCCAGGAAATCAACGTGGATGAGTTGATCGGAAACTTTATCAAACTGCAGATCTTTCATAACACAGCGGTAAGATTTACCATCAATGTTTACGTCAGCAAGCATAAAGTCTGGTGTGTAAACGATGTTTTTAAAAGCTGATGCTGGCGCTGCAAAATTGATTTCCGAGGCACCCCCGTAAATTACAGCTGGCACTTTTTCCTCAGAGCGAAGTTGACGGGTGGCACTTTTGCCAAAATCGGTCCTGAGTTGTCCTTCGATTGTAATTGTATTCATTATTGAAAATTTATTTGAGGCGCAAAGGTAAGGGTTTTTTGCCAGTCTGCAGTTGCAGTTAGCAAGGTGCAGCAGGTGTCTCTTGCGGCTAACTGCCACTGCCAACTGACACTGCCAACTTGCAACAGCCCCTCATCTCTTCTTATTGGCCATCTTACTACGCAGGAATAGGCTATTGATACTCTTATTTTCTACAGCATTGCGGATTGCAATGGCCA
This sequence comes from Chitinophagaceae bacterium, assembly GCA_046595095.1. Classification (GTDB taxonomy): domain Bacteria; phylum Bacteroidota; class Bacteroidia; order Chitinophagales; family Chitinophagaceae; genus Ginsengibacter. The sequence goes on along the minus strand of JBKJPO010000152.1, from coordinate 22,093 downwards.
GCAGTTCGGCAACAGATACTGCCTTGATTTTTGAAGTGGTTCTTAAAATGGGTATGGTATCGCAAACGACGAGTTCTTCAAGGGCGCTGTTCTCTATGTTTTCATAAGCATTGCCGCTTAGCACCGGGTGGGTGCAGAATGCACGTACGCTACGGGCGCCTTTTTCCCTCATCAATCCAGCAGCTTTAGCGAGGGTGCTCCCCGTATCACATATATCATCAATAAGCACAATGTCGCGATCAGTTACGTCTCCGATCACTACCATGCTCGCGATCTCATTTGCGCGTTTGCGATGTTTATCGCAAATCACCATTTCTACTTCAAAATAACTGGCAATTTCGCGGATTCGATTTGCACTGCCAACATCTGGTGCAGCAAAAGTGAGGTGCTCTAATGCAAGGTTCTCAATATAAGGAATGAAGATTGCGGAAGAATCGAGATGGTCAACGGGGATATCGAAATAACCTTGAATTTGTGGAGCATGGAGATCCATTGTAATGATCCTGTCTGCACCAGCAGCAACCAACATATTAGCTACCAGTTTGGATCCAATCGCAACCCTGGGCCGGTCTTTCCTGTCTTGCCTGGCATAACCGTAATAGGGTATTACAGCTATGACTTTATATGCTGACGCCCGCTTAGCTGCATCAATCATCAGCAAGAGCTCCATCATATTATCCGTTGGGGCAAAAGTACTTTGCACAAGGAATACAAACTGTCCGCGAATACTCTCCTGGAATTCAACCCCAATCTCGCCATCACTAAATTTTTGAATATTAATCTTGCCAAGTGGTTCTCCAAATCTTAAAGAAATTTGCGTGGCGAGATATTGTGAGCCCGTCCCGGAAAAGATTTTGACGTTTGGATGCATGGTAAAATTTTAGGAATTAGCGCAGAGATTCAGAGCCGCGAAATTAGAATATAAGTTCGATAATAATCCTGATACCGGTTAAAGTTTACAAAGGAAATCAACTTAGGACCAGGTAGATTAAAACATAAGAGTTAAAGAAAAATCCCTCCCTTACTTATTTTTTTAAGGAGTTTGATGATTTATTTTAGAAGATGGAAAATGCTAAAGCTTCTCATACGATCAGGAACTGGGCGGAAGATGAACGGCCAAGAGAAAAGTTACTTGCAAATGGACCAGGGGCGCTTAGCGATTCCGAATTAATTGCCATACTTATTAATTCCGGGTCAAAGGAAAAATCAGCTATAGCGCTGGCAAAGGAGGTTCTATTTCTTGGCAGCAACAATCTTTCTGAACTTGGGAAAATAAGTATTCACGATCTGCAACAGATCAAAGGGATTGGCCCCGCTAAAGCCATCGCGATTGCTGCCTGTCTTGAATTAGGCAGGAGAAGACAAGGAACCGCTGCATTAGAAAAGACAATAATAAAATCCAGTGCTGATATTGCAAATTTTCTTTTTTCACAGCTAAAGGATCTTGACCACGAAGTTTTTGCAGTGGTATTTCTTAACCGTGCAAATAAGATCAATCATTTCAAAATAATTAGCCGCGGCGGCATCACAGGAACGGTTGCTGATCCACGAATTATTTTGAAAATTGCACTCGAACATGGCGCCGTGTCGATGGTATTGAGTCATAATCATCCTTCCGGAAGTTTAAGGCCCAGCCAGGCAGACCAGGACCTAACCCATAAAATAAAAGAAGCATCGAAGTATTTCGACATCCGGATAATGGATCACATTATCGTAAGTGATGAGGGGTATTTTAGCTTTGCGGACGAGGGGATTTTGTAGGAGTAGGCAGGGGCAGTAGCAGTAGCAGGGGCAGGGGCAGCGGCAATTGGAAGTGGCAGTTATGATTAAAATTAAATCGTGTGAGTTATAAAAATCTTATTGCATATAAAAAAGCTTTTGACTTAGCAATGAAGATATGCAGGCTAAGCAAAACATTTCCCAAAGAAGAAACGTTTGCTCTTACAAGTCAAATTAAAAGGTCTTCGAGATCTGTATGTTCAAACATAGCCGAAGGCTATAGAAAGCGAAAATATAATGCGCATTTTATTAGCAAACTGACCGATGCTGATATGGAAAATTCGGAAACACAAGTCTGGTTAGATTTTGCCCTTGCATGTGAATACATTTCGCAAGATGAATTTAATGGGCTACGTAATGATACTGATGAAATTGGAAAACTACTTTACTTTATGATCAATAATCCTGAGAAGTTTTCAATTAAATAATCAGCATCCAGAACTGCACACTCATCACAATTTCGGCCCATTAATATTGCCACTGCTACTGCCAACTGCCACTGCCAACTGCCAACTGCCACTACCAACTGCCACTACCCTACGCCTGCGCCGTTGGACCACCAAAATTAAACGGCAACTCCACAGCTTCAATATCCTGGATGTTTCCATTTACTGATTCGAATTTTTTTACATTATCGATCATCGCTTTCATAAAACGTTTTGCATGTGTTGGTGTGAGTATGATCCGGCTTTTTACTTTACTCTTGGGTGTGCCTGGCATAACATTTACGAAGTCCACAACGAACTCTGCGTGGCTATGTGTAATGATAGCAAGGTTTGCATATGAACCTTCGGCTACTTCTTCAGAGATCTCGATATTTAATTGGTTTGGGGCTGCTGGTGGTTGTTGATCTGACATACGGTATGGGTTATGCGTTAATTATTTAAGTGTGTGAAAACTTTAATCAATGATAATTCAGGATTGGAATTATATCCTTTAACATCAACAATGAATGAAATGTCTTTAATGTCATTAAATTCTTTTTTAACTGCGCGCGATCCGGTTTTCAATTTCTTTAAACCAGGGCTCTGGATATCAGTATAATAATAATCGTAATTCAGATCAAACTGCCTTAACTCTGATTGAATATAATTAGTAGAAACGTAGCTGAGATCTGATTTGTATGATTTGTATAAATTAAACCGCGGACCTGTAGCAACTTTCTGCAAAAATAATTTTTGAGTCGTATCAAATTGTTCAACGTTCACAAACCTGAGGTCGGTTTTATAAACTGTATTCTCATCTGCTCTTATCGTAAATGAATCAAGACCATTGAGTTGGTTGATAAGTGTATTATCTCCTGAACCCATGTTAAAAGAAAGTTCCTGCCTGTAAGTATCATAGGTAATCATTACATTTTTTACACTTCCATTCTTAAAATAAACATTACTTAGGAGGTTGCCCCCATAAAGAAATGAAGTGCCCACAACTTTAAAATTTCCAATTCTTTGAAACGAACCTTCGCTGCCCTTCTCCGAAAGAATTCTCTTATACGCCTGGGCAGGATCGGTATAACTGGCTGCCTGGGCATGCGAGAAGTTTACTATGGAAATTGTTGCAACTAAGAAGAGAAAAAAAGATTTCAACATAAAAATTTTAATGGTAAAATTCAAATTTACTTAATTAATAGTTTGAATAAGCAAAACTTCCCGGCACTGTTTCGCACCGGGCAGAAAATAACAATTTAAGTTAGAAGATTAATTATTTAAGACGGAGAAAATTCTGATCATGGATAACTCGATATTATAATTATACTCATCACTATCTGTGATTGATGAGATGTCTTTGATGTCTTTGATGCTTTTGAATTCCTTTTTAACTGCTCCCGGGGCAATTTTCAATTTCCTTAAGCCTGTCTTTTGGCTATCGGTATAAAAATATTCAAAGTTCAGATCGAACTGTCTCAGTTCAGATTGAATATAATTGGTAGATACATAACCCAGCTCTGTTTTATAAGCTTTATATAAATTAAAACGCGGACCCATGGAAACAATCTGTAGAAAAAATTTTTTGGAAGAATCAAATTGTGCAACATTTATAAATTTCAGATCCGATTTAAAATCTGTTTTTTCACCAGCTTTTAGAATGAATGAATCAAGTTCGTTCACTTCTTTGATAAGGGATTTATCGTCCTGACCAACATTTATAGCTACTACTTGTTTGTATGTATCATATGTAAGTAATGCATGTTTCACATGCCAATTTTTGAAATACACATTGCCTACATGGTTGCCCCCATACAGGTTAGAAGTGCCTACAACTTTGAAATTACCAATCTGCTGCTGGCTGCCCTCATGACCCTTCTCGAGTAATAATCTTAAGTAGGCCTGGGCGGGGTCAAAATAACTGGCAGCCTGTCCGAAAACAATTGTGGATGTTAACAGTGCTGAACAGATAAAAGAAATTAAATATTTCACATGTACAAATTAGTTCATATCGAATTTACAAAATAAAGAAGTATGGATTATTAAAAAATTACTACTGAATGCTCCTAAAGAAATTGCTGAATTTATTTTTTTTTGAAAAATGAACATTATTTTTTTCCTGTTATTTGCATATCGAAAGTGGTAATTACGTCTTTAGTTATTTAATTGAGAAAAAACTTTAATCAAAGCTAATTCTGGATTCAAGTTATAATCATCTTGCTTTACTACGGATGAAACGTCTTTTACATCTTTAAATTCTTTTTTGATGGCACTAACTGAAGCTTTTAATTTCTTCAAGCCCGGTTTTAAATTGTCGGTATAATAGTACATGTAATTTAGATCGAACTGCCTTAACTCAGATTGGATATAATTATCTGATACATATCCCAGTTCTGATGTGTAAGATTTATACAGATTGAAACGCGATCCCATTACCACCCTCAGCAGAAATAATTTTTTTGAAGAATCAAACTGTGTAACGCTTACAAATTTCAACTCTGGCTGATCTGGCTTTTCGCCTGCATTAATGGTGAAAGAATCCAGTTCATTCAATGTTTTGATTAGCGATTTATCCCCTTTGCCAATATTTATTTCAAGCAATTGCCGGTATGTATCATAAGTAACAAGTACGTTTTTAACGTTCCCATTCTTAAAATATACATCACCAACCTGGTTGCCACCGTACAGGTATGAACTGCCGAGAACTTTGTAATTTCCGATTAACTGCAAACTTCCTCTTTCACTTTTTTGCATCATAATTTTTTGCAAGGCCTGAGCAGGATCCTGATAATTCGAAGCCTGGCCTAATGTAGATTGTCCATTAATATGATTTGTGATGGTGATTAATAAGAGCAAACTCAGAATTAAATATTTCATAATGGAGATTCTATAATTAATCAAATAACAAGCACTAAGTAAGTAGAAGAAGAGTTCAAAAGAGCCCACTGTTGCACATCACAAATTAATTCAAAATGAGAATGAAGTTGGAATTTCTTTCTGGTATACTCCCAGTGCAAATTTGCACACAAATAAAAAGGCTACTCAAAATGAGCAGCCTTTTCAATATTAAATTTTAAATTATTACGGCCTTGGCCCTAAATATCTTAATGTATCGGTGAATTTCCTTCCACCTGGATTGTTATTATACCAACCACTAAAATAGATAATCTTTGTAACCTGATCAAATCGGCTCGTACCGGCAGGATCAACTGTAGTAGGTAAGGTTGTAGGGTAAGGTGTCCAATCCCACGCTGTCATTTTATTCGTGGCATCAAAAGTGAAATTAGAGGTAAAAGTACCATAATACTGTCCACCATTACCATTAATTGGGTGAGCATAAGTATCCGGTCCTGGAGGAAGATACCACATGGCAACGCTGCTTGGTCCAGTTGTAATCATATAAACAGTCACATTGTACGGTAGATCGAGACCCGGACGATTATGAAATCCTCTCAAATTATATTTCCCATCGTATTTATTTTTAATATTGATGGCATAAAATAAGTTTCTTAAATTTCGAGCGATAACGAATCCGCCATCGACACTTGCGATCCTAATACCAATGCCATACTCAATTGTGGGATTTAAATTAATTGAGCTAGGTATCGAAATATTAAAGGAAACTAAACGCTGACCAGCAGGAATAGTAACAGTTAAAGGAAAACTGTAGGCGGAAGTAGGTAAAACTTGTGTGTTGGTCCCGTTTGCTGCATTGTAATCAGTCACAATAGTAGGATCAACGACAAGAGTAATACGCACATCCTTAGTTGGTGCTACACCAGCATCAAAATTAATAACAATATCTGGAATTTTTAGATTTGTACCAACATCAAGACCATAAGAATTCTTAGCCCTCGCACCTGTACCATTTACAAATCCTACACCAGCAGGTGAACCATCAGGATCATTAATTCCATACTCATGATTATCAAAACCTTTGTCTTTGAGACATCCCATGCCGGCGATAACCAGAGCGGCAAACAGAAAAGTATGTGATAGTATTTTTTTCATTGTGTATATATTGTTTATTATTTATTATGGAATGTCCCAGAAAATATTACTTGTGAATGGATTAATTGATCCTTCTGCTCCTACATTTGTCGCATTGTAGTTGTATTCATTCTGCACATACAACAACCTAATTGGAATTTGGTTGATTGATTGCGGTAGACCTGGAGAAACGGAAATTGGTGGGCCAGGGGCATAATCTACTGATTCACCGTATACAAAATGTTTGACTGTTGCTGACATGTTGACTCTCCTATAATCAGTCCAAACTTCATAAGGTGCAATAGCATTCAACCCAAACCATTTTTGAGAAATGATAGTATACAATCCACCAGGTGCTTTACCGGCTCCTGCCTGAGCAGGAGCATTGTAATCCACATCAGCATAGCCGGCATTACCATTTATATACGCAGTTGCCTGGGCAGCAGACAAACCTAAGCTGGTAAATGACTGAGTTATACCTGTATTTAGTGTAGTGCGGGCGTTTCCTGGAAGAAAACCCCTATGAATTGCTTCAGCTTGCAGAAAATAGCTTTCGGCTGCAGTCATGATCCATTGCGGCTGAGCGGCACCCCTGATCACCCCATCACCAATACCAGCAAGGTTGGCAGAGGCATTATCCGTGATCGGAGGCAAACCATATTTTACTCCTTTTAAACCATTAGCCCCAGCTTTATAAAACCTGTTTACCCTTGGATCAGCATTATAGTTATAGTAACCCTGGAATGTATTATCACCCGTGGCATAGGCGTTTGCCTTGAAGTATGCACTATTTTGTGTTACATCACCATTGGCATCATGATCATATAATTCGTAAAAGGGATTTGGCTTATCAGATTTATATCCCGGATTTACCTGTGCATCCAGCATAGTAACCAGGAAACCCGCACCTGTGGTAGTGATCTTAGCAAATTCACCGGGAATATCAATTCCCGCAACAGTTGCGTTTGGTGTAAATATTCCACCATTCATCAGATGAACAAGCATCCTCAATTTTATAGTATTACCAAATTTAACCCAGCGGGGCTTCATTTGATCTATAGTGGTGCCAGGAAACAATGGAGTACCAAACATAATATCATCTGTTGCGATAAATTTGTTTGGACCTGTTGCAGATGTACTGGCAGCATTAATAAGGGTTATGGCTGTGTCGATTTGACGAAACAGATCTTTGTATATATCAATTCCCTTATTATATTTAGGTGTAATGACTGCATTGCCCTTTAAAGCTTCAAAATAGGGTACATTATTATAGATATCCACCAAAACCTGGAAGCCGTGAGCTTTCATAATGCGGGCGATGCCTTCATAAAAACCTGCATTTGCTCTTTTGGCAAAATTCTGCATTGTTTGGTAATCATATAGATTATCATAGATATCTGTCCAGATTGGCGGACCAAAATTTGTAGTAATAGCATAGGTTTCCTCGGTGGAATTTGGGGCATAACTACCTGATCTTGACCAATACCCCAGCCAGTTTTGCAAAAATCCCCAATCCCGGGCTACCCAACGAGCAGTATTATTTAGTGCAGCAGGCAAAATTACATTATAAGTGATTGTGCTGTCCGTTGCCTGGTTAGGGTTTTTATTTATGTTGAAACTCTCTTTTTTACAGCTTTCACCAACGATGCCCAAAAGTAAAGCAAGTGATAAAATTTTTATATATTTTTTCATGTTCTTTTTAATGAGTTTGATTAAAAGTTAAGGGTAACGTTTGCACCAAAAATTCTTGTTGGAGGTGTATTGTTCCTATCATTTACACCTTGTGCATTCCCTGTCGTATTCGAGAATTCAGGATCTGTCCACTCATTAGTACTTGGCAACCAAGTAATAAGATTTCTTCCTGTAAGCGAAACTGATGCCCCTTTGATAGCTTTAGTCCTGGAAAATAATTTAGCTGGTAAAGTATAGCTGAGAGATGCTTCCCTTAATTTCCAGAAAGCACCACTGCAAATGTAATTCGAATTTGCCTCGGTATTCACGCCCTTGGACCAAAAATCATATCCCCCAGTTGTATATATATCTGTATTCGCAACGTATTTTCCATCTGCGGTTTTGAAAGAAGAATTAGGGAAGATGAATGGCTGACGGAAATTTTGCCCGCTTCTAATTGATAGACCTGTGAAATCCATATCAGGCCCTATACCATTGTAGATCTGGTTACCAGTGCGATAATCAGCTACTGCGCTTAATGAGAACGCCTTCCAGTTTACGTTAAGGTTCAATCCAAGTATGTGTTTTGGTAGTGTCTGGCCAAATACAGAGGTTACTCCAGATACAGTAGGCAAACCAGTCTGAGCATCAACGATTACTCTGCCAACACTATCTCTTTCGTAGTCAGTAAGTTTAAATGTGTAAGCAGATTTACCTTCGATGATAAAGTTGCCGTTACCGATACCTAGCTCTTTAACACCCTCAATCAGTCTATTAACTTTATTCGATTGAATGGTGTAGTTTACTTTGAAATCAATACTTACTTTCCTGATTTTTACTAAAGGAGTTAATTTCAAATCTAGTTCAAGGCCTTTATTTGTGAAATCCGCAGCATTCAACAAAGGATTTGGATAACCAGTTGTAGCAGAGTAAGCAACAGTAATGATCTGGTTTGTATTTTCTTGCTGATAGGCAGTAGCTTCCAGGTTGATACGGTTGTTCAAAAATCCTACTTCTATACCAATTTCTTTATTGTTTACGAATTCAGGCTCATATTTATTACGCCGAAGTATATTGTTTGATGTAAATCCAAGTAAAGTTCCGTAAGGGAAACCACCTGTTTGGGTAAAGGTATTTTCAAGGCTGTATGCGCCAAGATTTACGTTACCTGTTTTGGAGATCGCGCCACGCAGTTTGAGATAAGAAAGCGTTTTGCTATCCCTCAATGATGGAATGGCTTCCGTAAGTACTAATGATACGTTCAAACCTGGGTAAAAAAAGCTAATATCATCAATTTGGAAATCATATGGATTTACAAGGCGGCTATCAATATCATAGCTTCCCGTAACTTCAGCAAATGCCCAGTTGTCATAGCCAGCAGATATCTTACCAAAGAATCTCTGTAACCGGGTTTTTGAATTTCCTTCAGATACACCAGGCTCACCTTTCCGCACAGATACGTTGAATACACTAGGGATACCAAGGTTATTACTTCTAACGTTAATTGATTTCGAGTTTGTTTCACGAAATGAATGACCTAATAAACCATCGAATTTAAATTTGTTCACAGCTTTTTTAGCCATAACAAAGAATTCAGAATTCAAACGGCTAGCGGTAGCAGATGCGTCCTGTACTGCACCATTCAAGTCTCCCCCCGTAGTTGCTGTATATTTACCAAAATTCTTTACAGAATCTGTGTAAGTGTAGGCAAACTGCTGTGATTTTGAGTACCCGGTTGAGTAGGTTGCTCCTAATCTGTAAGTGAAATTCAACCATGAATTAGCTTTATAGTTCAATTCCACGTTTCCAAGGAAATCATCACTTCTGCCTACCTGGCGAAAATTATCAATCGTCCAATATGGGTTATGATAGTAGTCATTAAAGTAACCACTTGGGGTACTAAAATAATCATTGCGCCAATCTTTATAACGGGTAATTGGTGCGTTAGCCGGGGTGTTCACTAGATTCCAGTACGGAGTATAGTCTCTACCGTTGCCAAATTGCGAACCCGCATTGATATCATAATTTTGTTGAGTATACTGCAGGCTGTATGAAGCCCTTAATTTGTTGTAGTCTTTATTTGCACTCATGTGGAGTGAAACTCTCTTATTCTCATCACTTGGTACGATACCTTTGATATCAACATTTTGAGCACTCAGGTAAAAATCGCCAGTTGAAAAAGATACATCTGTTTGGTTAGTTACACCGGTATTCCAGAATTTCTTTTTCTCACCCGGATTAGCACTATAGGTCACCCAATTTGTATCAGCTTTGCCAGTAATAGGGTTAATCGGGCTACGCCTTCCGAGCATTCTACGTGATCCATCGAATGCATCACCATATTGTTGATTTTCGATCGGATCGTAAACGCCATAGCCATTGGCATCCACAGAAGAACCAGAGCCAAAGATTTGCTGGAATTCAGGCATAAAAGAAACCTTCTCAATTTGAGTCGTATGACTTACCGTGATTTGTGGCTTTGTCTTGCTACCTTTCTTGGTAGTAACAATGATTGCACCATTCACACCATCAGGTCCATATATTGCAGTGGAAGATGCTGACTTAAGGATGGTTACATCAGCGATGTCATTTGGATTAATTGATGAAATGAAACCTAATGCAATGGGAACACCATCTAATACGAGCATTGGCTGGTTATTCCCAGTTAAAGAGCGGATACCCCTCAACGTGATACGGGTATCTCCAAATACACCATTATTAACTGTTTGCACATTTAAACCAGAAACTTTACCAGTAAGGCCATTCTGAAGGTTAATTACTTTTGCCTGGGTTAATTCAGTGGTTTTGATTTTAGCAGTCGAATAGCCAAGCTCTCTTGCAGAACGCTGGATACCCAAACCCGTTACCACGATCTCAGTCATTGTATTAGACTGGCCTGGATTGAGGGTAACTGTGTAATTTGTGCCAGAACCGAGAGAAATGTCCTGGGCAGTGAAGCCTGAAGCACTCACAGTAAGGGCTGTCGCATTGTTGCCTACGGAGAGACGGAAATTGCCATTTTCGTCAGAGGTTGTACCAACCCTTTGGCCTTTAACTACAACTGAAGCAAATGGTATTGCCCTTCCCTGATCCGATGTAACAGTACCGGTTACTACCCGGTTTTGCGCAAATGACGATACTCCAATGAGCATAGCCATTGTAAACACTAATAGAAATCTTCTCATGTGCGATTAAAATTTTTATGAAGTTGCAAATATAGGGGAATTTCCAAATTGCAAACAAACTGTTAATTAATTGTTGCCATCCAGAAAATCTCTGATGAACGGACAGTTTTAGGGATGGAAAAGCTGCTTAGAATTCACAAATAAATTTTCAAAAATTTAACAGTAGCTGAATTTTACCCTCGGAACGCGTATTTCCTTTAATTTCATCAAGCCCACTCCCTAAAACATCTCTGCCAGAACTTATGGTTTGCGCAAACCTTAACCAGAGTGTAAGTTTTTTACTAAGATCATAATTCGCATTGATATAATACCGATAGCCTTTATCGTAAAAAACCGGTATGGAAAAGCTGTAGAGTACATCATTTTCATAAGCATAAAGCCTGCTATTATAGCTGTCGGTTTCAAAATACTGAAGCCTTATACTCCCTGAATACGGTTTTAAAAGAGACTTATAAATAAAGTCTACGTAGGTCAAAAATCCTGTTTCCCCATACTCGGTCTTGCGATCAAACCAAAGCAATTCTACCCTTGATCTCAAAGTAACTGTACGCGAAGCTTTGAAACTTACTTGGGTACGCCAGTTTGATTTCGGGCGGTTGATCACTGGTGCAAGCACGAGGTTATCGGGGTTAAAGTTTATTGCTTTTGACTCATTCCTGAACCTTGTATAGAGGTCTACCTGTTTATTGGGTTTATATGTCAACTGAACCATAAAATCCTTGCCCCTGGAAGGCCCGTCCACGTTAAATTTTAGGTATGGAAAGGAATAAATGTCCATGTAAGCATCAACCTTGATCACATCTGAAGTACGTAAACTTATCCCGGCAAAGAGGCCACGCTCATTTTCAGGGAAAGTATTTTCTGTAAATGCATTCGTGTATAATGATTTATATGCTGGAGAAATATGCCGGTAAATCAAACTGAGGTCTACCCTTGGATCTGCACTTACAAGTAATCCATTTATGAATGCTTTATTGAGGTCATGATCAGTTGCGGCTTCGCCGAAAAAATGCAGATTCCTGTAAGTGTAGCTGTAATCAAGGCTATAATTACTTAGCCGTTTACCTGAAATATCAAATTTGTTGTATGGCTGTTCAGCTTTTTTCACGGGAAGACCAAACTGGTAATGAATTGTATTAATTCCCAGGTGTAACCTGTCATTATTAAAAGCAAGGTTACCACCAATACTTAGCTGCCGTTGGATATTTTTATCTTCCTGCTCGTTTTTTGTACGATGGAATCCGGAAGTAAGAAAGGAGGAAATGTATTCATCATTTTGCAAAGTATCTGCTACGAAATTTGCATCAAGCCTGCGATATGAAATGAATGCAGTGGCCTGGAATTGCTTTTTCTCTATTGTTATTCCAGAGCCCCGGTGAAAAAATATTTCCCCTGCCGAATTGTATGGCTTCAACACCGGGGCTTGCCTTTTTGTTGCCGTAATATCCGGGCTCTTGCGAAATGCCAGGCTCTGCCATTGAATCAACCCTTGTCCAAGACTAACGGTATAATCTCCAAGTGCTAGTGCCTTAATATTACCTAATTCGCGAGCAAAAAAATGAGCTGAATAAAAATCAAAACCTGAAGATTGAGCTCCTTTAAAAAATTGTTCACCGGCATCTTTTTCAGCAGTGATACCGTATTGCAAAAGGTTTTTGAATACATATTTATACCTCAACAATATTTTTACCGGGCTCCCCGGGTAAAAGTTTTTGGCTGTTGAACTATCCAATAGGTATCCCCTTGACCGTTCCAGAACCTGGGTTGCCCGAATCAACAGGCTATTATTCCCTCCTGAAAACCGATTGCCCAGTGAGGCTACCATCGATTCCTGCTGACTTACAGAGATATAGGGCAATAATTTTTGGATGGTTACAATATCCCAGGCCGGGATAGCCTGCAGTTCATAAATATCAATGAACGACCCAAAAATCCTCCTATAATTTATGAGATTTTGAATTTGCAATGCAGATAAAAAACGAATATCCTTTAGCATATTGGCATCAGCTGTATTCAGGTTCAACGGGTTTTTAGAAAACTGTTGCATTTGTTGCAAGAAGTTATCATCCTCTGTTTCCACGTCCTCATTGGTTTCTGTAAGGTTCTCTAATTGTTGCTCGCTACCTGCAGGCAGATCCTGGGCTATTAAATTTTGACTGGTAATGATCAGGATAAACAACAGGAATCGGAAAATCCGGGCCAGGCTAGATGCAGATTTGAAGACTATAGGGTAAATGTTTTTCAAGTTTTATCCCTGTTTTTTATTAAGATTCAGGATCAATAACAAACCTGGGGAAAATCCAAGCTGTGGATGATAAGCTGCATTGATGTCAAGCCTGAAAGATTTCCAGGATATACCTGCTCCACCAAAAGCATTTCCCGTTTCCGATTCAACTCCCAACCTGGCAAAGAATTGTTTTAGGAAGTTATATTGTAATGCCCCGGTAATACTCACAGCCTGGTTTTCTTCCTTACTAATTTCAGTGGTAATGAGGAAATTTTCACTGGGTTCATACCCTAAGCCGAAAGTATAGATGGCTGCCAGCTTCTCTTCGCTGTTTTTTGAAAATTTACCGCCAACAGGGTTATAGGCGTGGATTCCGGCATGCAATTTTTCAGTAAGATGCAGGATGGTGCCGATTTCAAAATTTATGTTGCTGCCACTACCATAAACCGGGATCTTTACACTATAATAATTAAACTTTATTCCGAGATCTACTTTGGAGCCAAGGCTTCTGGCATACGCAAGCCCCAGTTGAGATTCATTATAATTTTTAAAACCAAAGTAATCCGCCTGCAAGCCAAAGTTTCCTTTTGCTGTTGGAACTACAACAACTGCAGAATACATCGTTGTAGCATCAAGCATAAATCTTCGTTCCCCATACACTCCGGCTGAAGGATGCTTGATACCAGCCAGTGAAGCCTGGTTGGCTGTAAAGGAAAATGCATCAATGTGATTTCGACTATATGCACCCAGCCCAATGTACCTGGCAGCGATAGGTCTGCGAACTGCCTGGGCAATTGTTTGAGAAACAGAAAAAATACAGAGAAACCAGATGGCCAGCTTTTTCAATATGAGCTATTTATGTTTGAAATTAGGCTTCTAAAATTAAATTACAGAAGCTATAGCAAAAAAAGATTTAAAACGATTGATTGAAGCTAATTTTGCTCAATGAAATTATTGGATGGAAAAATAGTTGCAGAAAGAATAAAGCGCAGACTCACCGGGGAAGTTTCAACACTCAAAGAATTTGGTAAATCCGTTCCTCACCTGGTTGCAATACTCGTTGGTAATGATGGAGCAAGTGAAACTTATGTTGAAGCCAAAGTAAAAACTTGTAATGAGATCGGGTTTCAATCCACTTTTGTCCGCCTGGGAATCAATGTGGAGGAAGCCGAATTGTTTGCTACAATAGAAAAATTTAATACTGACCCAAATGTGCATGGAATCCTGGTACAGCTACCGCTTCCAAAACATATTTCTGAACACAAAGTCATAAGCCTCATAGATCCGGCTAAAGATGTAGATGGATTCAACCCGGTAAATATTGGTAAAGTGGTGCAGGGCACCGGTGGCTTTGTACCGGCCACACCACGCGGTATTTTGTTGATGCTTGAGCATTACATGATCGAAACAAAAGGAAAGCATGCAGTGGTAATTGGCAGGAGTAATATTGTAGGCAGACCAATTAGTATTCTTTTAAGTCTAAACCAGCCAACAGGAAATTGTACGGTTACTCTGTGCCATTCGCATACTAAAAATCTTAAAGAAATTTGTCTCAATGCAGATATCATTATTGCAGCACTGGGTAAACCTGGTTTCCTAAAAAAAGATATGGTAAAGGAAGGTGCAGTAATAATTGATGTTGGGATAACCAGGATTGAAGATGATACGAAGAAAAAAGGCTACAGGCTTAAAGGCGATGTTGATTTCGAAAATGTGGCGCCAATCTGCAGCTATATCTCGCCGGTACCTGGTGGTGTAGGTGTTATGACGATTGCTGCGCTGATGATGAATACTTTTAGAGCATATCAAAATAATGGGTAATGGGTAATCTTTAATATTTAATGGAGTGAAGTAACGGCATTGCGTAGGTGTACAAACCAGGAGAACAAATAATGATCGATAAAATAGAAACTATAACTCAACAACTTCCAGTCATGGAAGCCTTTTACACCATCCAGGGTGAAGGGTTTTTCCAGGGCAGGGCTGCATACTTCATACGCTTAGGTGGATGCGATGTGGGCTGTATTTGGTGTGATGTAAAAGAAAGCTGGAATTCCGGTGCACATCCAGTTAAAAAAAATCAGGAAATTGTCCAGGCAGCTGTTAGAGAATCAGGATTGAACACCTCTTCCAACAAAGGAAATATCATCGCGGTAGTAACTGGTGGGGAACCATTAATGCATGATCTTGATGATCTCACACGTGAATTAAAAACTGCCGGCTTTCATACGAATATTGAAACTTCGGGCTCAAGTCCCTTAACCGGAGATTGGGATTGGATATGTCTTTCACCAAAAAAATTTAAACCCCCATTGCCTGGGATTCTGGAAAAAGCAGATGAATTAAAAGTTGTAATATTTAACCGCTCTGACTTTGACTGGGCCGAACAATTTGCTGCAAAAGTTTCACCGGCATGTAAACTCTACCTGCAACCGGAATGGAGTAAAGCCGCTCAAGTTACCCCACTGATGATCGACTATATCAAAACAAATCCGAAATGGGAATTATCGTTGCAGATTCATAAATACATTTCAGTGCCGTGAATATGGTTAATTATTGATGGTTAATGGTTAATGTTTGCCCGGTGCGGGGTTATGCGAGAGAACTTTAACATCGGTGGCAATTAAGAGTTGAACAAAAATCTTACTCTTGCTTATAATTCTTGTGTGCATGCGAAGTTTTTTACTTTTTTCTATTTTCCTGTCGTTCATTTCTACTCCTGGCCTGGGGCAATGGTATGATCCTGAGAAAGTAAATAAGCGTGCGGCTGAAATATATTCTGATGGCCTGGAAAATGCTCAAAATGCAAAATATCCGAATGCAATAAAATTGATGAATGATGCTTTGAAAGCTGACCCAAAACTGGTTGATGCTTATCTCTCACTGGGAGGAATATACGCTAACTTGAAGAATTACCGAGAATCAATAAATAATTTTGAAAAAGGCATAAAGCTGGATTCAGTGTATAGCAGGGATTATTCTTTACCATTTTCAATTTCCCTTGCTGGTGCCGGGCTATTTGAGAGAGCCCTTGCTGCAGCCAATAATTTTTTACAAAATCCAAAATTGAATGACAGGAGTCTAAAAGCCGGCAATTTCAGGAAAAAAACTTATGAATTCGCAATTGATCATGCGCGCAAATACCCGGCAAAAAATTATGTTTTCACGCCTTCCAATCTTGGGGAGACTATCAATACAACCGCTTTGGAATATTTTCCATCTCTTACAATCGATGGTAAAAAGATGGTCTTTACTAAGCGGTTAAATATGGACGAAGATTTTTACCAGAGTGAAATGATAAATGGCAAATGGACGAGTGCTATTTCTCTTCCGGGCCGTATCAATACCAATTTTAACGAGGGCGCACAAACGATTTCACAAGACGGGGAATGGCTGCTTTTTACAGGGTGCAATTTCCCGGAAGGTGCAGGAAGTTGCGATATCTATATTTCATTTCTTACCAAGCAAGGCTGGAGCGAACCAGAGAATCTTGGCAATAAGATCAATACCGAAGCCTGGGAATCTACGCCTTCCCTTTCCCCGGATAAACGTGATCTTTATTTTAGCAGTAATATCCCCGGAGGCTATGGGGGAAAAGATATTTATGTTTCTCACCGGAGTGCTTCCGGCAAATGGGGATCCCCGGTAAATGTGGGACCTGAAATAAATAGTGCAGGCGATGAAAGTTGTCCTTTTATTCATGCAGATAACCAGACCTTGTATTTTAACTCCACGGGATTGCCTGGTTATAGTGAAAAACCTGATCTTTTTATGGTGAAAAAAATGGGAGAAAATAACTGGGGAGTACCGGAAAACCTCGGCTACCCTATAAATACTATTGACGATGAAGGTTCCATGATTGTAGCAGCCGATGGCAAAACAGCTTATTACTCCAGTGACAGGAACGACACACGCGGCGGCCTTGATATTTATACATTTGAATTAAGAGAAGATTTGCGGCCTGCAAAAACACTTTGGGTAAAGGGAAAAGTATTTGATGCAAATACAAAAAAGGGCCTGCCTTCTTCTGTTGAACTTATTGAACTGAATTCAAAGCATACGATAAGTAAATTGCAAACCGATGAAGAAGGCAATTATCTCGTTACACTTCCACTCGGCAAATCTTACGCGTTTAACGTTAACCGTAAGGGCTATCTTTTTTATTCAGAAAACTATGCACTCGGCAAAGATGCTCATGATTCTATCTTTCTTGTGGATATTCCATTGCAACCAATAACCCCCAATGCCAGGATCGTACTCAAAAACATTTTCTACGATTCAAAACAGATTGTTCTTAAGTCACAATCAATTGCGGAACTTGACAAAGTAGTACAACTACTCACTGATAATCCAAAGCTCAAGATCCAGATTGGCGGATATACTGATAATGTGGGCAAGCCTGCGGATAATCTGAAATTGAGTACCGGTCGTGCCGTCTCAGTGGTAAATTATCTCCTGGGCAAAGGGATATTGAACACCCGATTAAGTTTTAAAGGTTACGGGGAAACCAACCCTGTTTCAGATAATAAAACGGAAGCAGGCAAGGCACAGAACCGGCGGACGGAGCTTGGTGTTGTGAGCAATAATTAAAGAAAGTAGGCAGTAGCAGTGGGCAGTCGGCAGTCAGAGCTGCATATTTCCTACTGCCACTGCCTACTGCCACTGCTACTTACAACTTCCCCGTATTTTCTCATAAAACTTACGTTCTTTTCACATTAATTGTTTCAGCATATCATTTAAAATTGCAGGTTGCGATGCAACAGGAATTAATCTATCGTTTATCATTAACCATGGTTCCGAATATTGGCGACGTGCAGGCCAAAGCGTTAGTGGCACAATTTGGAAGCGCAACTGCTATATTCCAGGCCAGGAAATCTGAATTGCAGACTGTAGAAGGTATGGGTTATGTAAGAGCAAAAGCCATTAAAGATTTCCATGCATTTGGAGATGCAGAAAAGGAAATCAGTTTTATAGAAAAATATCGTATTACCCCGCTTTTTCTCACGGACAGTGCTTATCCTAAAAGATTATCAAATTGCTGCGACAGTCCAACCATCTTGTATTACAAAGGAAATGCGGATTTAAATACCAGCAAAGTGGTTGCCGTAGTTGGGACAAGAAATCATGATGAATATGGGAAAATGATCTGTGAACAAATGATCAGTGAATTTGCATTGGAAAATGTATTAATCTGTAGCGGCCTTGCTTATGGAATCGATACTATTGCACACAAAGCTGCAGTAAAGGAAAATCTACATACCATTGCTGTACTCGCTCATGGGCTTGATCGCATCTATCCCGGGCAAAACAGGTCGCTTGCCAGGCAAATTGTTCAGAACGGTGGATTACTTACTGATTTTCGCAGCAACACAAATCCTGACAAACAAAATTTTCCCAAACGAAATCGAATCGTTGCAGGTATGAGCGATGCAGTATTGGTAATCCAAACCGGGAAGAGAGGCGGCTCACTTATTACTGCAGATCTTGCCAATGGTTATAATCGTGATGTCTTTACCATCCCGGGAAGAATCACAGACACGAGGAGTGAAGGTTGCAATTTTCTTATAAGCGCAAATAAAGCTACACTTGTAAGTTCTGCAGATGAACTTTTGGAAAACATGGGATGGAAAGAATGGAAGAAACCAGTTCAAAAAAAACAGCGCGAATTATTCATTGAGGTAACGGATGATGAACGCCGGGTTGTTGAAATCCTCCGGGAAAATAAAAGCATGCAAATCGATGAAATATTCTTTAAAAGTGGTTTAAGCACGAGTGCTTTGGCTTCTGCACTCTTAACGCTTGAGATGCAGGGACTGGTAAAATCCGAACCAGGGAAAATGTATTCACTTGAATAACGGCCGTACTCAATGATTAGTAATTGCTACAATAACCATTAACCATTCTTTCCCTGTCTTCCCTATCTTTGCAAATGGCTATAATAAATAACCGATCCGGTTCAGATTCAAAAAAATTTTTTGGTGAGGGGTTAACATTCGATGATGTGTTGCTAATGCCTGCATATAGTGATGTATTGCCCAGGGATGTAAGTATTGAAACCCAGCTCACACCCAGCATACGCCTCAATATTCCAATGCTTTCCGCTGCAATGGATACCGTTACCGAAGCTTCGCTGGCAGTTGCTCTTGCCCGTGAGGGTGGGATTGGTATCCTGCACAAGAACATGAGCATCGAGCGACAAGCGGCGCAGGTAAGGAAAGTAAAACGGAGTGAAAGTGGCCTCATACTCGACCCTGTAACGCTATTGGTAGATGCTACCATCGGGGATGCGCTTCGCCTGATGAAAGAAAATAAAATAGGTGGGATACCGATTGTTGATGCAGAGCAGAAGCTGGTCGGTATTCTCACAAACCGTGACCTTAGATTTGAAGATAATTATAAACGAAAAGTAAGCGAGGTAATGACAAAGGAAAACCTTGTTACTGCACCTGAAGGAACCGACCTCAAAAAAGCGCAACTTATTCTCCGGAAACATAAAATTGAAAAATTACCCGTGATAAGCCGTAACGGAACCCTCAGAGGCCTTATCACTTACCGGGACATGCTCCAGGTTCATAATCATCCATATTCAGCAAAAGATACTTTTGGCAGATTATTGGTTGGCGCAGGAGTTGGAATCACAAAAGATATCAGTGATAGGGTGTCGGCACTACAGCAGGTAGGCGTTGACGTAATATGTCTTGACAGTGCGCATGGCCATACCAAAGGAGTGATCACCGCCCTTAAAAAAATAAAGAAAGATTTTAAAAACTTGCAGGTAATAGCGGGCAATGTAGCCACCGGTGCCGGGGCTGCGGCGCTTGCAGATGCGGGGGCAAATGCGATAAAAGTTGGTATCGGGCCCGGCTCGATCTGTACCACGAGAATAGTAGCAGGTGCAGGCGTACCACAGATCACCGCATTGATGGAAGTCTCAGCAGCTGTGAAAAACAGGAATGTCGGAATTATTGCTGATGGTGGTATTCGTTATACAGGTGATATGGTGAAAGCACTGGCTTCCGGAGCCAGCTGCGTGATGATGGGATCTGTATTTGCAGGCACTGAAGAAAGCCCCGGAGACACAATCATTTACGAAGGGCGCAAATTCAAACAGTACAGGGGCATGGGCTCGCTGGGTGCTATGGCACAGGGAAGTAGTGACCGTTACTTCCAGGATGATGATGAGGTAAAAAAATATGTACCTGAAGGCATTGAAGGCCGTGTAGCCTTTAAAGGATTTTTAAGCGAAGTTGTTCACCAATTCACCGGTGGGCTTCGGGCAGGAATGGGTTATTGCGGAGCAAAAGATATAGCTGCATTGCAAAAAGCTATTTTCATAAAAATAACAAATGCCGGAATGCGGGAAAGTCATGCCCACGATGTTGAGATCACGAGGGAAGCGCCAAACTATTCCCGTCAATAAATTTATTACAGAATTTTATTCATTCCAGAATTTCCATTCTAACTGATGTATATAAAAAAGTTGCTTTTTATTTTTTCCTTTTTCATAATTAAATCTGTAACTGCCCAGGACAGCTGCAACTTTAAGATAAGCCTCCTCACCTGTAGTCCGGGTGCAGAACTGTATTCCACCTTTGGGCATAGTGCTCTTCGTGTAACCAACACAGTAAGTGGAGAAGATGTAGTGTACAATTATGGGACATTTAATTTTGATGAACCTGGATTTTATACAAAATTTATCAGGGGTAAATTACTATACTATTTATCTACAACTGATTTTCCATCTTTTGCAGAATCATACAGGCAGGAAAACCGATCAATGACTGAACAGGTAATGAATTTGAATTGCAAAGAAAAAAAAGAAGTGATGCAATTCCTGGCAATCAATATTCTCCCTGGGAACAGGGCTTATAAATATGATTTTCTTTTTGATAATTGTACCACAAGACTTAGAGATCTTGCAGAAAAATTTGCAGAAAAACCAGTAACCGTTACTAAGATAGTACCACCTGATTCGAGGTTTCGCGAATTGATCCACATTTACCTGGATAGCAATCAACAGCACTGGAGCAAACTTGGTATCGACCTGCTGCTTGGCAGCCGTACAGATGCAGTGATGAGTAACAGGGAAGCCATGTTTCTTCCTGATTACCTCCTTATGGGATTTGATAGCCTAAATGCTGGTACTAAAAAACTGGTTCTTGAAAAAAAAGTTTTATTCCAGTCGCCGATAGAACCCGCAAAAAATAATATTTTAAACCTTCCTGTCTTCTATTCATCCATACTTTTTCTATTGGTATTTTTTCTGGGTTTCTCTAAAAAAGATAGTGTAAGAAATGTTCTTAAGAATTTTGATGCGATGCTAATGTTTATTGTTGGCCTTCTCGGTTCACTGATGTTGTTTATGTGGTTTGGTACCGATCACGTAATGTGTTCGGATAATTATAATTTGCTTTGGGCCTGGCCATCGCACGTGATCGTTGCATTTTTTCTCAATCGTAATAAAAGTTGGGTGAGTAAATATTTGATTGCGATGATAATTGTTTACATTTTGGTATTAATCATGTGGATTTTTATACCACAGCAATTGAATGTAACTGTAATTCCAATTTTACTTTTAATCGTTATGCGGGCCGGGATCAGGGTTAATTCAATCAAGAGGTTATCGGCTGCATGAGTGTAGCGTTTAGGCTTACTTGAACAGGATAAGTTTTGTGTAAAGAATTGGAAGAAAAGCCGCGGATAATTTAGATTCATCTCTTCCGGGGTTGTGGGAACGTGTTTACCTTTTCCCCCGGGTTTCACCCAGGGCTATTCATATTAAAGCCCTTCGGGCTTTAGCGGCAGACTATTTTTTT
>JBKJPO010000003.1:0-19555 GCA_046595095.1 Chitinophagaceae bacterium | reverse complement strand
CAAAAAATACCGGGCTGCCGGAATCATCCTACTTCCATACCAGCTAAACATTTCTCCATCGACACATTTGATTACTGGTGTGGAAGATTTATAGAACGAGCTTATCTCTTCAACATGCTTCTCTTTGAAAGGATAGGGTTCAGAGGAAAGTAAGATCATTTCTGCGCCGGAGGCCACGAGAACTTCTTCAGTGATTATGGGATATCGTTTCAAATGCTGAAATACATTTTTTATTCCTGCACGTTTCATCATATCACTAATAAATGTGTCTCCCCCGGCAACCATGTATGGATTTTTCCAGATGAGGTAAGCTGCTCTATGCATCACAGCAACATCTGGGATTTGCATGAAGAGATTGTTTGCTTCCCGCACAATGGCTGCTGCCTGGTTTTCTGTATCAGTAATTTTACCCAGGTCGATTATCATACGAAAGGCGTCTTCAACCGAATTGACATCACTCAACCATACGGGAAGCGCTGCAGCAAGTTCCTCTACCTGTTCTTTTACATTTTCTTCTTTGTTTGCAATTACAAGGTCGGGATATAAATTCATGATGAGCCTGGTGTCTATAGTTTTTGTGCCGCCAATTCTCTGCTTTGTACGAAACCATTCAGCCGGGTGTACACAAAATTTTGTGATACCGATCACCCGCTTGTCGAGGCCAAGACTGAATAATAATTCCGTAAGGGAAGGTACCAGGGAAATAATTCTTTGTGGAGGAATACCCGTTTGAGCAGGATGGAGAAGATACATGTTCAAAGATAACCGACTAAAAATAAAAAAGCTCCTGCAGAGTTTAATCTGCAGAAGCATTTCTTTAGAACCAATTTGGCATAAAGAATTCTTTGGTTCTTTGGGTCGAGTTCTACCCGCCAGCAAATTACTTACTTACTGGTTTCAGGTTTTTGGCATTCAAAGGAACTGGGTAAATGTTTTCAATAGGACGAAATTTGGATTGGTTTTGGTTTTCAATGGATTGAACTGGTTTTTTCAACGGATTTACATCATTTTGGGTTTTTCAATGGATTTAGAATTTTTGTTCTTCACTAGCCAGGATATTGGAATTGGACTTATAGTAGGTAGAACATTCATTCATGTTTGGTTTTCAATGGATTTAGAATTTCCGTTCTTCACTTGCCAGGTATTGGAACTGGACTTATAGTAGGCAGAACATTCATTCATTTTTGGTTTTCAATGGATTTGGAATTTCTGTTCTTCACTTGCCAGGTATTGGAACTGGACTTATAGTAGGCAGAACATTCATTCGTTTTTGGTTTCATTGGTTTGGAACTCTTGTTCTTCACTTGCCAGGTATTGGAACTGGACTTACAGTAGGCAGAACAATCATTCCAGTTCTTGATTACTGGATTTTAAAGCGATTTTCAAAGAACATTAAAAATAGAAGTTGACTGATATTGGACTTCTGGTTTTTTCAACTTTGGATTTTGGATAAGGGTTACTTTGGTTTTTTCTAAGGAAATTTAGATTGATTAATGTTTGTTTCAGCATCAATCAACTTCTGGATCAAAGATACCTTGTCATTACTCTGTAGCAAAGAGCAGTATTGCTCTTTTTTCATGATACAGTAAATACTGTTGAACGGTGTCTAAAGCACGCAAAGTCCCGGGGATTGTTCCATTTTAGGAACGTAGTTTTACGGTACCCGCCTTTTTCGAATAAGGCAAAAAAAATACTGCATCGTTCAGGATGCAGCATCAGCAAGGGTTTTCACCAATCGTATTTTAACTATGGATTATTTAGCAAGACTTTGAATAATATCATACTTTGTAACAATATGGAAATCACCACTTTCATCTTTGCTGAGCACCGCGCCATTTTCCCTGGTGATCAAGTTACTCAATCTCTCTACCGGCATATCGAATGTAACAATCGGATAAGGCTTCTCAATAACCATCTCTACCTTTTGATCCTTGATCTCAGCATTTGAAAGAATTTTATTGAACAAACCTCCCTCACTTAATGAACCCACAATACCATTTATGTCCATCACCGGAATATTTTCAATATCATATTTCCGCATTAACTCAATCGCCTCTGCAATTGTCTGGTTGGGTTTAATAGTTATCAGTCTTTTAGCACCCCTGCCATTAACAAGATCTTTAACCGTTTTAACATCAAGGAAACCTCGTTCCATCATCCATTGATCATTATAAACCTTTGCAACATAGCGGCTACCATGGTCGGGAAAGATCACTACCACCAGGTCGCCTTGTTTCAATTCATTTTTAAGTTGAAGTAATCCCTGTAAAGCTGAGCCTGCACTATATCCTACGAAAATTCCTTCTTCCCTTGATATTCGACGGGCCATCACGGCACCATCTTTATCATTTACGAGCTCAAACTTGTCGATAAGGCTCATATCATAATTACCGGGAACGAAATCTTCACCAATTCCTTCAGTAAAGTATGGGTGAACCTCTTTGATATCAATTTCGCCAGTCTCATGAAATTTTTTAAGTAGTGACCCGTAAACATCTATAGCCCAGATTTTTACGTCCGGATTTTTTTCCTTTAAAAACTCAGCCGTCCCGGTAATTGTTCCCCCGGTTCCAGTTGCAACTACGAGGTGAGTGATCTTCCCTTCAGTTTGTTCCCATATCTCCGGGCCTGTCGTTTCGTAATGAGCCATACGGTTAGCCAGGTTATCATACTGGTTCATGTGAAAAGAATTCGGGACCTCTTTAGCGAGTCTTGCTGCTACACTATAATAACTGCGCGGATCTTCCGGCTCCACATTGGTAGGGCAAACAATAACCTCCGCACCTACAGCTTTAAGGATATCAGCTTTCTCTTTTGACTGTTTATCTGTTGTTGCAAAAATGCAGTGATAACCTTTGATACAAGCGGCCAGGGCAAGTCCCATTCCTGTATTTCCTGAAGTACCTTCAATGATTGTTCCCCCGGGTTTTATCTTTCCTTCCCGTTCTGCAACTTCAAGCATTTTAACCGCCATCCGGTCTTTGATTGAATTTCCCGGGTTGAAATATTCCACCTTGGCAAGCACCGTGCAGGGTAAGTCTTTCGTTATTTTATTGATCCTGATCAAAGGAGTATTGCCAATGGTTTCCAGGATGTTGTTAAGCCACATATTTAAAATTTTGCGGCAAAGGTAGCAAAAGAAGGACTATTGAACAGCTTAAACGATTAGCTCCGCATGGTGAATAGGCAGGTCAGATAATGCACATCTTTTTTTGAAGAAAAATCCTGTCATTAAAACCATAAAAGCACAATCTATTCGTTATACCATTATCTAATTGGACCCTATGAAAAATTATACAATACTTATTTGTGTTACTATCATTCTTGTTGGAGGAATTGTCTTGAAAACTTTTGTGTTTGAAAGTGACAAAAGAGAGTTACCAAAACAATATTTCCTTCATGCCACTCTTTCCATTGTTGAAAAATATGTGGGTGAGATTGCCATGCATAAGAAACAGCATTTAACAATTTCCAAAGAAGGAGGTGATTACATATTATTGTTACGTATACCCGGCAGGGTGATCAATTATAAATTCCGCTTTTATGAAAAAGAGGGGAATCGTGTAGTACTTATACTCTTGTCAATAGATGGGACACTTAACCACCAATATTGTAAAGAGTTTGAAACTTACCTGGTTGATGAATTAAATGCGAGGATTGGAAATGCATTTAATTATTAACCATTACGGCAAGACCTTTCTTTACCATCTCATCCCCTGCATTAAGTACCCTATATAGTCCCTCGTTTCTCCAAACCTGTCTTGCCATCAATGCCTTAAGCCTAAGAGTAAGTGTAAGCTTATCTTTTGCACTGGCAACAGATAGTTCTACAGAATCTTTGGCCGCATATGTGCCGAAGCGATTCCATGTGGCATCATCAATTGTATAGTTTTTTTCGAATTCAAGCGGGCTCTTATATTGATTGAAGGCAGTAATATTGCTTATATAATAGGTATACACGAAATCATTAATGATCCCCCTTGAAAAAACTTTAGCAACAAGGGAGCTATATTTTGTTGTATCATAAGGTACGAATATATCCGGTGTAATACCTCCGCCTCCATACACCTGTTTGCCATTCCTGGTTGTGTAAACTTTAGCCAAGTCATTCTCTATAGAATCACCATTGAGCATTTCGCTGCCATGAAACCTGTTTATTACTTCATCTTCATATGTTTTCACTCCTTTTGTGTATGGCTTCTGTATACTTCGTCCTAAAGGTGTATAATACCTGGCAACAGTTAGTCTTAGTGCGGAACCATCGCTCAATTCATATTGATCCTGTACAAGACCTTTGCCAAAAGTACGACGACCAACAATAGTCGCTCTGTCCCAATCCTGTAGTGCGCCAATTAATACTTCACTCGCAGAAGCTGAATATTCATCAGCAAGCACAACCAGTAATCCTTTTTCGAACAGGCCTTCACGTTTGGCATTGTACTCTTTCTTTGGCATATTCTTTCCCTGCGTGTAAGTGATGAGTTTGTTCCCATCCAGAAACTCATCTGCTATATCAGTTGCTTCGCTAAGGATACCACCACCATTATCCCGAAGGTCAAGTATCATTTTCTTCATACCTTCTTTTTGCAGTTTTTCTGTTGCCTGCATAAATTCTTCGTAGGTTGTTTCAGAAAAACGATTAAGCCGGATATATCCTGTAGCGGGTGCAATCATATACGAGGCATCCAGACTATAAAGTGGAATACTTCCCCTTGTGATCGGGAAACTTTTCTGCTGTTTATTTCTCAGGAGGGTTACCACTACCCTGGTACCCAATTGGCCGCGTAATAATCGCTTAATTCTTTCAGGGTTGATTTTCACCCCAACAACTACTGAATCTTCTACTTTCAAAAAGCGATCTCCAACTATCACCCCCGCCTTGTCTGAAGGTCCATCTTTTAAGACATAAACAACATTTACGGTATCATCTATAATATTGTATTCAATCCCGATTCCATAGAATTTTCCAGCGAGATCTTCCTTAATATCCTGCACATTCGAAAGAGGAATATAAACCGAGTGCGGATCGAGCTGAAGCAGTATGGATTCAATTGCATTCCCTGATAATGTATCAAAGCTCACTGTGTCCACATAATTTTTTTCAATCAGTTGCATGATTTCATGTAGCGGTTTTTTATTATCTCTATAAAAAAAACTTCTTCCGGGCATGTTCTCTTTCAGTTTGTATCCTATGAGCATTCCCGCAATCATGGAAAGGCTAAAAAGTAAGGGTAACCAAACCTGAATTTTTTTCTTGTTCATCTTAGATAATTAGCACTATTTTTATTTCTGTCGCGCAAATTTCATTAAATAAGCTCATATAAATCATGCCACTAGTAAAATTGATCGTTGACAGCGGTTCTACGAAGGCAGAATGGTGCCTTTTAAATGGAAACAAAAAAAAGACGGTACTCACGCAAGGCATGAGTCCGTATTTTGTTAATAGTGAACAGGTACAGGAGATTATAAAGAAAGATATTTTTCCCAAATTCAAAAATGTTGAGGTAGATGAGCTTCATTTCTATGGAACCGGTTGCGCTAATCCGGCTAATGTAAAAATGTTAAAAAGCGCTTTTGGAAAAATGTTTCCTGCTGCAGCGGTTACAGTTGAGCACGATCTAATGGGTGCAGCAAGGGCTTTATGTGGTGATACAAAAGGTGTGGCCTGTATACTTGGGACTGGTTCCAATTCCTGTTATTACAATGGTAAAAAGATAGTAAAAAATAGCCCGGGTCTTGGTTATGCACTCGGTGATGAAGGCAGTGGTGCATATCTTGGTAAAAAAGTGATCCAATATTATTTATACAAAACTTTTGATGCCGACCTCATGGAAAGATTTGACATAAAGTTTGCCACCAACAGTGTCGAAATTCTAGATGCAGTTTATAAACAGCCCTTACCCAACCGTTATCTTGCATCATTCGCAATCTTTCTTGCAGAGAATCGTGGGCATTACATGATCGAAAATATTATCGAAGATGGATTTAATGATTTCTTTTTTAACCATGTTTATAAATATTCAGAAAGCTGGACTTTGCCTGTACATTTTGTTGGTAGTGTAGCTTATGGTTTCAGGGATGTGATAAAAGAAATGTGTGGGAGTTATGAATTAGAATTGGGTAATATCATTAAGAACCCGATGGAGGGGTTGGTGGAGTATCATGGGGGAGTAGGGAGGAGTAGCAGTAGGCAGTAGCAGTAGGCAGTAGCAGTAGGCAGTAGGAAGTATCAGTTAGCAGAGTGCGGGGGAAGAACGCTCCCTAACTTTTGAAAATCATTAAGCTCATGCTGTAAACATTCTTTGGCATTGCTGTTCAGGCATACTGCCCCTGCCAACTGCCAACTGCCCACTGTCAACTGCCCACTGTCAACTGCCCACTGCCAACTATCCCTGCCCACTGCCAACTGCCCACTGCCAACTATCCCTGACCACTGCCCAATTACGCCAATACCCGGATCTTATTTATTATTGCGAAAAACTTGCATCATGGAATTTGAAAGAATAACGGAGAGCCCTTCAATCTATCGCAACCTGGAAAATATGCAGGTTGGTGAAATTTTAAAGAACATAAATACCGAAGATAAAAAAGTTCCCGGTGCTGTAGAATTAGTTATGCCGTCGATCGAGGCCCTTGTTCATGTAGTAACGGATAAAATGCTTGCAGGTGGAAGATTATTTTACATAGGGGCAGGAACAAGTGGCAGGTTGGGAATTGTGGATGCAAGTGAATGTCCGCCCACGTATGGTGTTCCGTATGGACTAGTTATCGGTATCATCGCTGGTGGAAATAAAGCAATAACTCAAGCTGTTGAATTTGCAGAAGATGACCGGAACCAAGGTTGGTTGGATCTGCTGGCACATAATGTGAATGATAGTGATGTAGTGATAGGTATTGCAGCAAGCGGAACCACGCCTTATGTGATTGGTGCCCTGGAAAAATGCAGGGAAAAAAATATTGTAACCGGAAGTATTTCATGCAATCCTGGTTCACCGGTAAGTGAAGCAGCTGATTACCCAATTGAAGTAGCAGTGGGACCGGAGTTTGTTACAGGCAGTACAAGAATGAAGAGTGGTACGGCACAAAAACTTGTATTAAACATGATTTCTACGACTGTAATGATACAGCTTGGAAGGGTAGAAGACAACTGTATGGTAAATATGCAGCTCACTAACGAAAAGTTGGTTGACCGTGGAGTGCACATGCTGATGGATAGATTGAAATTAACCGACTATGAAACTGCGAAATCTCTTCTTCTTCAATACGGAACGGTAAAGAAAGCCTCTGATCGCCATTCGTAAAAAAAAACCACGATTGTTATAGTATGTTGATCAGATATAGCAATTAATTCTTAAATTTAATCATCACTAATCAACAACCTCAAAAAATTATTACTATGAAACTAAGATCTTTACTCTCTTTCCTTTTAATTGCCACATCGCTTTTTTCTTTTGCCCAGGGCGGTAACAGAACTTATGCAATCACAGGTGATGGAAATGGTGATTACATGTGGATGAATATTCGCCAGGTTGATTTGGCAAATGGCAAGGTTATTAAAAACCTATACGACCGCACAACTACTGCTTTTCAGCTTTTCGATGCGGTTACAAAGAAACCAATTGAATTCTCAGCTGAGCTGAACAGGAGTTCATGGATGGCTCCCCAGTTTCCTACAGCCACAATGGTAGCTGCAGCAGCATTCGATCAGCGGCAGAATAAATTGTTTTTTACGCCCATGCGTATCGGGGAACTTCGCTGGCTCGACCTTGGAGCTAAAGGCGCTGATCCTAAATTCTATACCCTGCAATCTGAGCTCTTAAATCCGGCTGATCTTAATAATGATGCCAATCACATTACGAGAATGGTGATAGCGTCTGACGGTAACGGCTATGCGATTACGAATGATGCCAATCACCTCTTTCGTTTTACAACCGGAAAGAAAACTGTGATCACGGATCTTGGCAATCTTGTAGATGCTACTGAGAATGGGGCAATCTCCATTCACAATAAATGCAGCAGTTGGGGTGGAGATGTTGTTGCAGATGCGAATGGCGGGCTTGTAATTATTTCTGCAAATCATCATGTTTTTAATGTTGATCTTGAAACAAGGATTGCAAAACATATTGGATCCATCAATGGCTTACCCCAGGGTTTCACTACCAATGGAGCTGCTGTAGATGCTGAGGGTGCTGTGATTGTAACAAGCGCAAATAGCTTCCATGGATTCTATAAAGTAAATATGACTGATCTGTCGGCTACAATAATTGAAAGCAAAGACAAAATTTATAATTCTTCAGACCTTGCTAATAGCAATCTCCTGAATGCTAAGAACAATGCATCATTTGGTTCAGCAGAATTAAGAAGAGAAGTAGTTGGCAACGCTTTTATTTCTATCTATCCAAATCCAGTTACAGGTTCTTCATTTAAAGTTAGTTTTGATAACAAATCTGCCGGCGAATTCAATATCGCACTAACTGATTTACAGGGCAGGGTGATACTCAGCAAGCAGGTTTTTGTTTCCTCTCCTAACCAGGTTGAAACAATCAAATTAAAAGTGAAACCAGCATCAGGTATGTATATGGTTCGGGTTGTTGATGAAAATCAGAAAGCAGTGTTTACTGATAAAATTGTGATAGACTAAAATAATTTGGGTTTTTAATTACCAGAGGCCGTCCTGATTGGGACGGTCTTTTTATTTAGGTACTCTATGTAAAAAACTCCCTGCCAGAAAAAAGAGAAACACGTAGTATAAGAGAAAATACAACACAGAGAAATTAATCATTTAACAGAAATAATTCCCTATCAATGAAACAAAATTTTAAGTTTGTATTAGATTAAACACCTGAATTTTGGTAGACCTGGAACCATATTATAACTGGCGTTATTTATATTCTTCGGAAGATGATGAACATTCCCCTTTTTATGGAAAGATATATAATGAGTTCGAATACTCACAGACAGTTTACAACTATTACATTCATCCACAATGGGATGAATTCGGTAGCTATACGCTGTATCTCAAAATGCTGATGGTGGATTATGAACAGAATTATGCCATCATTGAGCTAATCGGAGAATGGAATGACGCCATATACAACGATATCATGATGCTTAAGCGTGACGTAATTGATATTATGCTTAAACAGGGGATAACCAAATACATAATTATTGCTGAAAACGTACTGAACTTCCATAGTAGCGATAGTAGCTATTATGAAGAATGGCATGAAGAAGTTTCAGACGAAGGTGGTTGGATCATATGTATCAATATGCCAGTCCAAACTCAATATGATTTTAAAAAAGCAAGGCTTAATTATTATGTTGAACTCATCAATCATCCTGCATGGCGTACCATGAAACCTGATCTTTTATTTGTGCAACTTGATTCCATGATCATGAACAGACTAGGTATTTAGTAATCCGCCAGGGTTATGGTACCAGGCTTATAGCCAGCTGAGAAAATCATTTTCCTTTCCAAACTATTTGCACTTCTTAAAAAAATAAGGATTTGCAAACTTGCTGCAGTAAATTTGTAAATCGTTATTAAACTTATGCTGTTTTATGACCTGGAAACAATTTTTCACTTCGTCTATTGGTAAGAAGTATATCATGGGATTCACAGGATTTTTCCTCATTACTTTCCTGATCGTTCACGCTGCAGTAAATTCTTTAATTTTTTATAATGACAAAGGCGAAACTTTCGATAAAGTCGCCCATTTCATGAGCCATAATTACATCATACGTTTCCTGGAATTAGGTTTGTTCGCAGGTATCATTCTTCATGCTATCCAGGGGATTATTTTATGGAGACAAAATATGGCTTCCCGCCCAATTGGTTATGCACGGAACAAACACCATACGAAAAGCAAATGGTACAGCCGTTCAATGGGTCTTTTGGGTACCCTGGTCTTATTGTTCCTGATCATGCATCTCTATCATTTCTGGCTAGGCTCTAAAAATGCATTGTATTTACGAAATGACAGGCCACATTATCTTTACACCGAAATGCAACATGTTTTTTCTCAGCCTATTCTTGTTGCGCTCTACATGCTGGGATTGATTTCGCTCGGATTTCATTTGCTCCATGGCTTTCAAAGTGCATTTCAAACTTTTGGGATCAATCACAAAAAATACACACCGCTCATCCAGGGGATGGGGATCTTTTATACAGTTGTAATCATTATCCTGTTTGCTCTAATGCCGCTCTCTGTTTATTTCCACTGGCTGCAGTAGGTACATGAGCATTTATTTTCTGAATAGACCAACATATTAATTATCTAACATATGGCATTAGACGCTAAAATTCCACCGGGCC
The DNA here is from genome assembly GCA_046595095.1 of Chitinophagaceae bacterium. Taxonomy (GTDB): domain Bacteria; phylum Bacteroidota; class Bacteroidia; order Chitinophagales; family Chitinophagaceae; genus Ginsengibacter. Next base: position 9,240 of record JBKJPO010000003.1, on the reverse strand, counting down.
CAATGGAGCGTAAATGGGAAGATTATAAGGGTCATGTAAAGCTTGTGAATCCGGCCAACAAGCGTAAGCTTGAGGTGATTGTCATAGGCACAGGGCTCGCCGGTGCTTCTGCGGCTGCTTCTCTGGGCGAATTGGGATACAAGGTTAAAGCTTTTTGTTTCCAGGATAGTCCACGTCGTGCCCACAGTATCGCAGCACAGGGTGGCATCAATGCAGCAAAGAATTACCAGAACGACGGGGATTCGATCTTCAGGCTCTTTTATGATACAGTTAAAGGAGGCGATTACCGTGCCCGCGAAGGCAATGTGTATCGCTTAGCGGAAGTTAGCGGTAAGATTATCGACCAATGTGTGGCACAAGGTGTTCCATTTGCCCGTGAATATGGCGGTTTATTAAGTAACAGGTCCTTTGGTGGAACACAGGTTCAGCGTACGTTTTATGCTGCCGGTCAAACAGGGCAGCAGCTTTTGTTGGGTGCATACAGTGCATTGGAAAGACAGATAGCCCTGGGTAATGTAACCATGTATTCGAGACATGAGATGGTGGAACTCGTAAAAATTGACGGTAAGGCAAGAGGGATAATTGCAAGGAACCTGGTAAACGGAAAGCTCGAACGTCATTTCGGCCACGCGGTACTGATATGTTCCGGTGGTTATGGAAACGTTTTTTACCTGAGTACAAATGCCATGGGTAGTAATGTAACTGCTGCATGGAAAGCCCATAAAAAAGGTGCATGGTTTGGCAATCCTTGTTTTACACAAATTCATCCTACTTGTATTCCTGTTAGTGGTGACCACCAGAGCAAACTAACGCTTATGAGTGAGAGCTTGCGCAATGATGGCCGGATATGGGTGCCAAAGAAAAAAGATGATGATCGTAAGGCTACCCGGATACCGGAAGAGGAACGCGACTATTATCTTGAAAGAAGATACCCTGCATTCGGAAATCTCGTTCCCCGCGATGTGGCTTCAAGGGCGGCAAAAGAACGTTGTGATGCAGGTTACGGTGTAGGCACCACGAAAATGGCCGTGTATCTTGACTTTACTGAGGCAATAATACGATATGGTAAAATAGAACTCGGCAAAAAGGGAATTACTGATGGAGAAGAGGAAACCATCATCACTTTAGGTCGGGATGTTGTTAAAGAAAAATACGGCAATCTTTTCGAAATGTATGAAAAGATAACAGGTGAAAATCCATATATGATGCCAATGCGGATTTATCCTGCCGTACATTATACCATGGGTGGTCTTTGGGTTGATTATGAATTAATGACTACTGTGCCCGGATTGTACGCATTAGGCGAAGCAAACTTTAGTGACCATGGCGCAAACCGCCTGGGCGCTTCAGCATTGATGCAAGGTCTTGCAGATGGGTACTTCGTAATTCCTTATACATTAGGAAACTTTCTTGCAGAAGAAATAAGGACACCGGCAATAGAAACAACACATGAAGCTTTTGAAAAGGCGGAGAACGAAGTAGCTACCCGCATCCTGAAACTCATGAATATCAAAGGATCCCAAACTGTAGAATCTTTTCATAAACGCCTTGGAAAAATCATGTGGGATAAGTGTGGCATGGCCCGGAATGAAAAGGGGTTAAAAGAAGCTATTGTTGAGATTCGCGCACTCAGGGAAGAATTCTGGCGGGACGTGAAAGTGCCGGGTGAAATTGAGGAGATGAATCCTGAACTTGATAAAGCCGGGCGGGTTGCAGATTTTATTGAGTTAGGTGAACTCATGTGCATGGATGCACTTGACCGTAATGAAAGCTGTGGTGGCCATTTTAGAGAAGAAATGCAAACCGAGGATGGTGAGGCCAGGCGTGATGATGATGCATATAGTTATGTCGCCATTTGGGAAAACAGGGAAGACGGGAATTATGTATTGCACAAAGAAAACCTGGAGTTCGAGATCGTTAAACCTACCCAACGTAGTTATAAATAATTCTGAGATGTTTGCGAAATTTTACTTTAGTTCAATCATTATCATGGCATTGTCCGGTTGTTCTCCCGGTTTAAAAAGTCAGTCCGGAGGTAGTAAAATAAATGAACAGCTAAATCTTGAAAAAAATACTAATTTAATAAATAGAATTGCATTTCTCACATTTGAAATAACCATGACCGACAGCATTGCGGATCTTTATACCATCAGTTTAAAGAAAAGTATTTTTGCAGATGGATTATTAAAGAAAAGTGAAGCAGGTATAGGCATTTCGCCTGAACCCAATTATCTTTATTACCAGCTTACAAAAGAAAATAAGCAGGGTGATAGTTTCGAAAAAGTTCAGAATCCCTTATTTATGATCTATGAATACCCCGGGGATAATGGCTCATTAAATAAACAGGCTGTCAGGAAAAAATCAGGGGAATTTGTAATCCGTTTCCAATATGAAAAAGCCTTAAAATTCATCTCTTTTTTTAAGCCATCTACCAATTCTAAATCTTTAAAAAAAATTTATCATGCTTCACTTTGACCTAACTACTTCATTTAGCTTTAAACGGAATTTTGTTTTAATGGCCTTGGTATTGATGGCAATTCAAAGTCATGCCCAAGTATTCCCGGTAGATACTTTAATGCGAAACGGAAATCGGCTCAACAGGATAAACCTGGTTTACTTAGCCGATGGTTACCAGACAGCCCAACTCCCCACTTTTATTACAAATGCCACAACCGTCAACACATCTTTATTCAGCCAGGTTCCTTTCCAGGAATATAAAAATTACTTCAATTCATTTGCCGTTAAAGTGAACTCGGTTGATGCAGGTGCGAAGCATCCGCGTACTGCCTCCGATTGCCCTGCTCTCGCCAGCCAACCCATAATAAATCCGAATAACTATTTCCAGAGCACTTTCGATTATTTCTCTATACACCGACTGCTTGTACCACTTAACAGCGCCGGAGTGTCCAGTGTACTTGCCAGTAATTTACCCGACTATGACCAGGCATTCGTACTCGTGAATTCTCCATATTATGGTGGGTCTGGCGGTTCCCTGGCAACTGCTTCTACAGATCCAAGTTCGGCCGAAGTTGCGATACATGAAATTGGCCATTCTTTTGGTGGTCTTGCGGATGAATATTGGGCAGGGGATGCCTATGCCGCTGAAAAACCCAACATGACCGCAAACAGTAACCCTGCAACAATCAAATGGAAAAATTGGCTGGGCATAAATTCTACAGGCATCATTGCACATGGTGCTTCGGGCAATCCGGCACTTTGGTTCAAGCCTCATGCAAGTTGCAAGATGCAATATCTCGGATTTGCTTTCTGCTCAGTGTGCAGGGAAAGATTGATTGATCGTATACACCAGCTCGTTACCATGGCAGATGCATTCTCCCCGGCGAGCACTTCTTTTACTTTAACCAATTTCAATGCTGTTGATTTTGCTGTAACGCCTATTCAAACAATACCTTCAACAATAGTTGTAAATTGGTATCTCAATGGTTCAGTTACACCATTTGTTACTAATCAAACAACCGCCTCATTGCCATTAGGTTCTTTTAATGTTGGCAACAATACCGTAAGAGCAGACATCATTGATAATACAACATTGTCAAAATCTTATTTACCCGGCGTTGGATATGTAAATACTGTAACATGGACTGTAAACCGGCCTTCAGCACTCCCGGTGCGTCTTAAAGATTTTTCCGGAAGGGTGTATCAAAATGCCGGATTAATAAACTGGGAAATTGAAGGCATTGATGACCTGGATCATTTTGAATTAGAAAAAAGTAAAGATGGGATAGGATTTACAAGGCTTGCAAATATTACAAGCCAGCAAGGAAAAAAATTGTATCAATATAGTGATGAGGAATTGTTTAGGATAAATACTTACTATCGTCTTAAGATTTTTGAGAGAAGTGGCAATAGTTTTTATAGCAACATTATCAGGCTTCAAAAAGCTTTGGATAAATTATCATACAAAGTTTACCAGGATGCTGATCAACATAGATACAGGCTTACTACAAATCTTAACACAGCAGAACAAGTGCGTATGAGCGTTTCCGATGTGAATGGAAAAATGTTGCTAAGAAAAGATTTTGGCATGAGGAATAATCAACTGAATTATGATTTTGACCTGGCATCTCAACCTGCAGGTATTTACTTTCTCATTCTTAACATTGGAGATAAACAATATAGTGTACAAATTTTAGCAAAATAGATCCAGGTATCCCCCGGGAATAAACTAAGACAATGGAGCACAATAGCATCAACCTGACACTTAAAGTGTGGCGACAGAAGAATAGCAAGACAAAAGGAGATTTCAAAACTTACCAGGTAACGGATATTTCCATTGAAATGTCATTTCTCGAAATGTTTGATGTGCTGAATGAACGGCTCATCCGTGATGGTGACGATCCCATCACCTTTGATCATGATTGCCGGGAAGGTATCTGTGGTGCATGCAGCATGTACATCAATGGCCAGGCTCATGGCCCATGGAAGAATAATACGGTTTGTCAGCTTCACATGCGTGCTTTTAATAACGGTGATACAATTGTTGTAGAACCATGGAGGTCGCGCGCATTCCCGGTGATCAAGGACCTAATGGTGGATCGAAGCGCATTCGACCGGGTGATACAGGCAGGCGGATATATTTCAATAAATACTAACAACTCCCAGGACGCCAATAGTCTCCCGATTGAGAAGAAAAAAGCCGATGAGTCATTCATGGCTGCTTCCTGCATCGGTTGTGGCGCATGTGTTGCCACATGTCCGAATGGTTCAGCAATGCTCTTTGTAGGTGCAAAAGTATCGCAGCTTGCCTTACTTCCACAAGGTGAGCCGGAAAGAAGAACCCGCGTTTTAAATATGGTTGCACAAATGGATAAAGAAGGCTTTGGTAATTGTACAAATGTATATGCATGTGAAGCTGAATGTCCTAAAGGAATTTCAATTCAAAATATTGCCCGGATGAATCGGGAATATTTGGTGGCTGGATTGAGTAATGATGATTGAGGTAAGCGTAAACTTCAATAAACTGAAGTAGTAGCTCCTGGGTCAAGTTGCGGCAATATGTGCTCTAAGATTTAAATCCTATTCGGGGCCTCGTCGCTTGAGGCGGATTGAGCAACTTTCTTAATGCCATAAATATCATTTCTATATTTTCTTCATTCTTTTCTGTTCTGCTGTCTTGTTTCATCAACTCCTTTTCTATCTTTTCCAATTTTAGCAAAATGTCTTTATGATTGACCAACATCGCACGGAGCTTCCTATATATTCTAATGATGCGGATATTTACTTCAATAGCCCTATCACCATTTAAAACTGCCAAATCTCTGTCCAACATAACTTTTTGATCTCTAATGAAAAAAAATTTGCTGATGATTACTTCATCAACTAATGTCATTGATTTATTCGCTTTTGCCATTTAGATTTTTATAATTCCAGTCAATATTTAATTCAAAGGAATGAAGTTTAAGGGCTAATTAGTCAGTGTTTTTAACACCTTAACCTGTGAAATTTCTTCCCGGTTAGTATAATTATACAAGGAGTTAGGAGCTGAGTTTTCAGATGACGTTAATGGAAGCAGTGAGCATTGGATGATTCCATGTGTTCCAGGGAAGGTTTTATGGATAAAGCAGCCCAAGCTTCAAAGACGGTGTCTTACTCCATAATATCACTTAATTTTATCCAATAAACCAAACAAGCCCGATTGAAGCGCCTCCTTGCCATTTGCCTTACTGTAGTCCTGGTCAATTGCGGGTACGCTCAATTTCAAGCCGGCCCGGTCTCAAATCTTCGAAAAAGATCAATCTCAGTTAAAGATGGTCCACACACCATCGATACCTTAAGTATTGTTCCAAATACATTTAGCGTGCGGGGTATTCCATCTTCCACCTATCTAATTGACAATGTAAATTCCACGCTCACCTGGGTCGTGAAGCCATTGGAATCGATCGTCGAAATTTCGTACCGGGTCTTTCCATATAAATTGAATGCGCTTAAACAACGATTTAATTATGATAGCATCCGCTACAATTTTGCCCTGGAGCCATTTGTCTTCAACCGTAATGCTGAGCAGAACACCAAACTATTTGATTTTGGTAATATCACATACAACGGTAGTTTCGGCCGGGGAATTTCATTTGGAAATAACCAGGATGCAGTAGTAAATTCAAGTATGAATTTGCAATTGAGCGGTTTCATTGGCGACAGCCTCGAACTTACCGCAGCTATTACAGATAACAGTATTCCCATCCAACCAGATGGGAATACGCAGGACCTCAGGGATTTTGATAAAGTATTTGTACAGGTAAAAAAGAAAGGGTGGCAGCTTAGTTTAGGTGATATAGATATCCGGCAGGCAGAGAATTATTTTCTCAATTTTTACAAACGTTTACAGGGTGTATCATTTCAAACCGATAATCGAATCGGTAAGAACAAATATAATTCACTACTTCTTTCCGGGGCTGTGGCAAAAGGAAAATTTACCAGGCATGAGATTACACCTTTGGAAGGCAACCAGGGCCCATACAGGTTGAGAAATCCAAATAACGAATTGTACTTCATAGTTCTTGCAAATACGGAACGGGTGTTTATTGATGGGGAATTGTTAAGCAGGGGCGAGGACCAGGATTATGTGATCAATTACAATACTGCTGAGTTAACTTTCACTCCTAAGCGGCTCATCACCAAAGATATCAGGATACAGGTGGAATTTGAATATTCTGACCGCAATTACCTTAACTCACAGTTATACATACACGATCAATTGAAAGTAGGGGAGAAACTGAAACTCAGTATTGGTGCATTCTCCAATGTGGATGCTAAAAATTCATCCATTAACCAGGAACTTGATGGCAAACAGAAACAGTTCCTGGCAAGCGTAGGCGATAAACTCGACAACGCAACTTATGAAAACGCCACGCGGGACACATTTGCAGTAAATAAAATACTATATAAAAGAATTGACACACTTTATAATTTTATTCAACATGATTCAATATACGTGTACTCTACCAACAAGAATGATAAATTGTACAGCCTCTCATTTTTATATGTTGGACCTGGAAAAGGAAACTACACGCCACTTACCGGGAATATAAACGGACGTGCTTTTATGTGGATACAACCTGATGCAAATGGTTTCCGTCGTGGAGATTGGGATCCTGTAGTTCGCCTTGTTACTCCAAAGAAATTACAGCTAATAAGCATTGATGCAGATTACCTTGTAAATAAAAATACAAAGTTGAGATCAGAAATTGCCATGAGCAATTATGATATCAATACTTTTTCGGCAAAGGATAAAGGCAATGACAAAGGTCTTGCTGCCAGGTTTATTTTTGAAAACCAGAGACCGGTTTTTAAGTCATTAAAACAAGGATTACATTTACAAACTAAGTCAAGTTATGAGTTTGTGCATGAGCGATTCAAGCCGCTGGAACGCTTACGCAATACGGAGTTCAACCGGGATTGGAGCCTTCCATTTGAGGTACCAAATGCTACCGAACACTTGCTGAGTGCTTCATTTGAATTAACTGATAAAACAAATAACCGGGTTAAATATGACATCACGAATTACAATCGCTCTGATAATTACAATGGCATAAGGCAATCGATAATTCATTTTATGCAATTGAAATCCTGGAAGATAAGTAACCAGGTTTTTTATACTAAATTTAATAATAGTTTACAAAACGGTTCTTACCTGCGGCCTTCTATTGATGTATCTAAACGATTTCCAGGATTAAAAAATATCGAAGCAGGAGCAAGCTTTTCTGCTGAGGATAATAAGCTCCGTATAAAAGTGCAGGATACACTAGCGCCATTGAGCTTTGCTTTCGACATCTGGCAAATCTATCTTCGTTCGCCTGAAGCTTCCGTTAATAAATGGGGCCTCAGTTATTTTACACGAAAAGATAAATTGCCTTTGAGAAATAAACTGCTAACAGCAGACAGGAGCCAGAATATAAACCTATCCACCGAACTCATGAAAAATGAGCGCCACCAGTTCAAACTAAATATTACCTACAGGAAATTGAATATTGATAATCCAGGTATCAGCAGGCAACGCCCGGATGAAAGCCTGCTTGGACGTGCAGAATATTATATTAGCGAATGGAAGGGATTTATTACCGGAAACCTGTTGTATGAGCTAGGGGCAGGACAAGAACAGAAACGCGAATTTACGTTCATCGAAGTGCCAGCCGGGCAGGGTGAATATACATGGAACGACTATAACGGTAATGGCATACCCGAACTTAATGAATTCGAGATCGGTCTTTTCCAGGATCAGCGTAGGTATATCCGGGTATTCACACCTACAAATGAATATGTGAAGGCGAATTATGTCCAGTTTAATTATACGATCAACCTGCAGCCAAAAGCCCTGTTGACGAATGGCCAGCCATCAGTTCTCAGAAAAATATTTAGTAAATTAACCACATCGTCTTCACTGCAAATAAATAAAAAAGAACTATCAAAAGGTGCGTTTGCATTCAATCCATTTACAAAACAGGTGGTGGATACAACCCTGATTACGTTGGGTTCCTTTCTCTCAAATACAATTTATTTCAATCGTACTAATGTAAAATGGGGGCTGGATGTTACTCACCGGGTTAATAACGGAAAGACTTTACTAACTTATGGATTTGAAAGCCGGACATTAAGAGACTTTGTAATGCGTCTTCGTTGGAATTTAAACAAATCCATCAGTACTTCGATCGCGAATAAATTTATAAAGAATGAATTATTTACACCAAAGTTTGGGAATAGGAATTTCATGCTCGATCAATTCTCTATAGAGCCGGCAATCAGCTATATCTATGGTACGAAGCTAAGGGTTGGCATGACATATGAATTTAATGACAAGAAAAATACGATTGGTTTTCGCGAACATTCCACTAACCATGCTATCTCACTCGAGAGCAGATATAATGTTCTTTCGAATAGCATCCTCAATGCGAAATTCACTTTTAACCAGATCGCATTTTCAGTAGGTGGAGGAGGATCAGCAAATTCAACAGTAGGATATATCCTTCTTGATGGTTTGTTGCCTGGCAAAAATTATTTATGGAATCTGGACTTAACCAAACGGTTGGCAGGAAATATAGAGCTAAATCTTCAGTATGAAGGCAGAAAGCCTGGTAGTACGAGAATCATCCATACAGGAAGGGCGTCGTTGCGGGCGTTGTTTTAAGCACGTTTAAAACCCCTTAAACGAATTTAAATATTCAAAAAAAATCCCGTGTAATATAATACGCGGGATTCTATTTAATCAAGGTTCAGAACCTTGAT
>JBKJPO010000420.1:0-2928 GCA_046595095.1 Chitinophagaceae bacterium | reverse complement strand
ATTTATTTTTTAAATAAGGGGACCACAACGGATTTTGCAGAGAGGACGCTGAGAATTGTCTATTTAGTAAAATCATATTATTTTTCCCAAATAAAATTTTCATCGCACAATTTTAATTGAAGTTTTCTTACCACGAAAATCATGGTTAAATAGAATTTTATTCATCACTCCATCCACGCCCGCTTCAAGTTTTAATGGAACTTGTTTATCGTCAACAAAAGCTTTTAGACTTTTGCTAAACAAATCATCAGGCAATAGTATGGTAATATGCAGTCTTCTTGATAATGGTTTCCCTGGAAATCGGCCCCCATTAGAAATAATTTCAATATTTACCAGGGATGAAGCTTGCGGTGTTGTTACTGCAACTAATGAGATCAACTCAAAATTATTTTTTCTCAACACTCCATTTGTAACCCCATCATCATCATAGAGCGTGTAAATGCTTTTCTTTGAAGAAGGAAAATAGGTAAAAGTTATTTCTTTAGAAATGTAATTGCTGAGGTTTGTGCCGGGTTTTAGCTTTACAGTTGGAATGATGCTGCCTTCTTTTATAAAGACCGGCAGATATCCCAGCTCTACTTTTTGATCAATCCAATGTCCACCTTCATGCTGGCGATTTTTGAAATAATCTACCCATTTTCCGGAAGGCAAATATAATTTCCTTGTTGTGGCTCCTTTCTCAACTACCGGAGCCACCATAATATTATCCCCCCACATAAACTGATCTTCTGCGTTGTAAAGATTACTATCAGATTGCTCATAATAATACAACGGCATTACGAGAGGTTTCCCAAATTTCTCCTGCTCATAAGCAAGTGTATAATTATATGGCGTTAATTCATACCTGGTATTTATAGCATTTCTTACGATAGATTTATACGGATCATCATATAGCGCCCCTTCCGAGGGAATATCTTTTACGCCAGGTTCGAGATCACCAAAAGCAGTACCATGTGGCCGGAACACCGGTGTAAACGCAGCAAACTGTAACCAGCGTGTATATAATTCTGCATCACCATCACCACCAGCAAAGCCACCGGCATCTGCATGGATATATGGAACACCACTCATACTCATGCCAAGCATCAACGGCAGTTGTGCACGTAAGCCATCCCAGCTACGACTTACATCTCCGCTCCATGGAAATACACCATAACGGGGGCTACCTGCATAACCACTTCGGTTAAGATTGAATAAACGGGTGTCCGGATATTCTGCAGCATAACGATCAAATAACATTTTATCCCAGTAATGTCCATAAATATTGTGAACCTCATCTGCCTTGAATAATCGGTTGAAACCAAGATCTCTCAAATTATGATGAATACCCGCAGGATGCTTTTCGGGCTCTCCAAGATCGCCCCACCATGCTGCCACACCTTTGTTTACCTGGGATTTGTATTTGCTCCAAAACCATTGTTGTGCATCTTTCCTGAATATGTCTAACAGTCCACCGTGGCCGAAATAAAAATCAGTTAATAAAAATGGTTTGCCTGTGCTATCAACTGCATGAAATTTTTTTGAAGGAATATAATTTGATGTAGAATTGAGAACGAAAGGTTCGGTGATGAGTATGGTTTTTATTCCTTCTTTTTTTAACCCGCCAATCATCTTTACTGGATCTGGCCAGGCTTTTTTATTCGTCCAGTCGAGGTTTCCCATCGTTTGCTTAATGCTATCACCAAACCAAAACAGATCAAGTATAACAGCTTCCACAGGAAATTTTTCAACCTTCATTTTGCCTACTATATCGAGTAATTGCTTTTCACTTCTGTACCCAAAACGGCTCATGAGGTTGCCAAATACCCAGCGCCCGGGTATCGGTTGCGTACCCACAAGACTGTGATATCTTCTGAGTATCTCATCCATATTCTTTCCATGAATAATATAATAAGTGAGTTCGCCTGAAGATGCGCCAAATTCAAGCACGGAAGGATTTGCCTTACCAATATCAATGTAACCCCGGGATGGATTATCAAAAAATATTCCGTACCCATTCGAAGAGATGATAAAGGGAATAGAATAATTTAAGTTATCGGCATTGAGGCTGTAACCATACCAGGGATTATTGTAAAGATTGAGTTTGTATCCACGCCTGTTCATCGGAATTGAGCGTTCACCGGCACCAAAGATTTTTTCACTATCGTTTAGGCGGAAACGAAAACCTTTATGAGTTACACTGTCGAAATAATTAAGCATTATTAACATACCCCGGGAGGAATGGAATTTGTATGAAAAACTATCCTGTCCTAAACTAATCGTTACGTCATCAATATATGAAATATCGGGGTTCCTGGAACGCGTTACACGTGGTAAAATTTCTGAAGGTTTTGCTATTACTGCATTTGAAATCTGTTCATTATTGAGGTATCCTTCGGGGTGGAAAGTAGTCTTCATAATTCCTTTGCCAAATGACCATACTTTCCAGGTACCATCGGCAGTTTTATGCAAAACCGGCTTCTGCGCCTCAACATTGTTATCTATCAAAAAAAGGAAAGAGATAAAAATAATCGCGTCTAATTTCATCCGCAGGGTATTTTTTTAAATTACGAAATTAATAGAAGTCATTTAATCAGGTATTGAAGTTTAATAAGTGCCGGCATTAAGGATCATAAAAAAAGCATTGAATAATCAATGCCTTTGCTAAAATTTTGCCTAAAGGTTATTCTCCTGGCAGGTACAGTTTTTCACTTACCTCACTGTTTAAAACTATCTTATCAAATGTGGCAGAACCAGCCATCTGACCGGAGCCCAATACATTAATCGTGTGTGGAAAAATTACCTTATCCACTGCTTTATAATCTGAAAAATCTGTTACCTGCTCGGTAGTTTTACCTTCTCTTCCTGGTATCAACTGTGATGTACGCAGTACAAGATATGTTTGCATGTCAATAAAATAGGTCATTTCCTTTCCTGTATTCAACGTTA
>JBKJPO010000387.1:0-8472 GCA_046595095.1 Chitinophagaceae bacterium | reverse complement strand
GGCAGATGAAATTCAAAAAGCAATTACGGATCCTGTAATAGATTCTTCGGTGAGAAATGTTCCCCCGGAGATTTTCGCTATCTCCGGGCAGGACATCATTGAAAGATTGAAAAGCAGGCGCAAAAATTTGCATGAAAATGCTGAAGAATATTATTATTTTTTAGCAAAGGAGCCTGAAGTTGTTGGAAGTAAGATGAATGAATATTTTGAGATAAAACATTTGGGGGGCAATAAAACATCCGTAAGTATTTCGCGGCAGGATGATGGGGGTACAAAAAGTGATCAAGCATATTATCACCGCATTTTCGACGGAAATGAGACTGATGAAATACGGATTTTTGGCATCTCAGGAAATGATGTGTATAAGGTCAGTGGAGATGGAAATGGTATTCCTATCAGGATTATCGGGGGAGAAATGCGGGATTCAATCCTCAACGACGCAAATGCCGGCGGAAGGATTCATCTCTATGATAACAATGAAAATTACGTAGTCGGATCAAACTTCAAACTTCATCATATAAATGATAGTCTTAGTCATGCATACGATTACGAATCTTTCCGGTTTGATGTTAAACGTATACAACCTTCTGTATTTTATAATGATGAAGACCGGTTGTTTGTAGGATTAACCTATAATTCTCTCATACATAAATGGCGGAGATTTCCTTTTGCATCGAAGCAGAGTTTCAGTGTACGTTACTCAATTTCACAGCAGGCACCCAGTGTAAACTATGATGGTCTTTTTCCATTCAATAAAGGTAAATCCGGCATTTTCCTCAAAGGATATTATGATGCTATACGTTGGATCAATTTTTTTGGACTTGGGAATGAAACACTTTCAATTACCAAGGATAACAAATTTTACAGGGTGCAATCTGAGGAATGGTTTGGAAGTGCAGGAATCGGGCGGGTTGTAGGTAAAAGTAATTTCAAATTCAGTGGCTTCTTTCAATCTGTTAGGGTCATCAATGATGATGGCAGGTTCGTGGCTAAGAATCTTTCTAATGTTATGCCTGGAGTTTTTAAAAGAAATCAATTTGTTGGCGCTCAGTTCAACTATAAATTCTCTGATTTGAACGACAAGGTTTTCCCCACTAAAGGAGTCGCTTTCACCACAGGTCTGGGGCATAGTCAAAATATAACTAAAGGAAATTCATTTCAAAGATTTACAGGCAACCTGGAAATCTACCTGCCTCTATTTTCTGGATTTTCACTCGCTTCAAATAATGGTGCAGCCACGGTAAGTGGAGACCCTGAGTTTTACCAATACGTATCTATTGGTGAAGCCTACAATTTGCGGGGATTCAGGAGGGAAAGATTTTGGGGAAAAACGGGGGTCTTCAATGCCAACGAACTTCGTTTTGTTCAAGATGTCAGGTCATATATTTATAATGGCAAGCTCGGGCTCATGGGATTTTTTGACCAGGGTCGTGTTTGGCTTCCTTCCGAAAATTCAAAAACCTGGCATAATTCATACGGCGGAGGCTTAATCCTGGTTCCTTTCAATAAACTGGCTGTGCAGGTTACTTATGGTATTTCGGATGAAAACCGGCTCATTCAATTGAAGGTTAGTACCGGACTTTAGAACTAAGCCAATTGATTTAGCGTAACAGGTAAAATTATTCCTGAAAAATCGTTGCGGGCAATTTTTGCAAACCATTTTGCTAATACTACTTTCAGTAATGGAAATTTAAACTTCTATTAGAAAATTCAGGTGAGTAGGACTATTGCTTCAGTATAGCCAGAAGCCATTTGATCAAATAACATGTTAGCCAATACTTCAAGGCATAACATAGGAGTGATTATATAAACCAAAATCGACAGTACACCATAATCGAATTTTTCAAAGATTTACATCGTTTTCCATAGTTAGTGTTAACAAATCAAAAATATTCTAACTACGATTTTAACATTTTCTTACTAAATTGCGTGTAACTCTAAAATACCCAACGCATTTACATAAAACAATAAGGCATGATTGAAATTTGACCTGAATTTCACCTCTAGGAAATGATTGCATTCGCAAAAATGTTTATATTTCTCCTTACGCCTTTATGATTTTATTCCTCCCCTCTTGCTTTTGAAAGCTAAGGTGGAACTGTCACGGGATTTCATTGTTTTATTCATCTTCCCCCAAGAAGATTCATATTCATTAACTGGTTAACCGCATCATGCAGGTATACCTCTCAATTAGGTATATTTCGCAAGTATTATTGACACTAAGATTATATAAATGCTCAATTGTTATTTCATTAATACCACTTTCAAAAAGGCTGATATGAGAAATTTACACGTACCGGTTTATTTCAGGATAGTTTTGCTGGTTCTTACGATCCTGTTTTCCACTACGAAACTAACGGCGCAAACCGATATTTCTATCGGAACGGGTACTACGGGAAATAGCAATACTACCTACCCTTGTCCTTTGCAGGATTATTATGAAGGTGGAAGGGCACAATACCTTTACACAGCTGCTGAACTTACTGCAGCCGGAATGGCTCCAGGCAACATCGTAGCAATAAAATTTGATGTACAAGCCCTCGCTACAAGTGCAAACACGCAATTCCAGATAGAACAATTTACACTGAAAATTGGCTCTTCCTCTACTTCCTCATTATCAGCCACTACCTGGGAAGCCGGAACCGCTACTGTATATGGACCGATTGACTATACTGCTGCATTGGGTCCAAATACATTCACGTTTACAACTCCATTTGTTTGGAATGGTACTGATAATATTATAGTTGAGGTTTGTAATGGTGATCCTAACAGTACGGCATCTATCACTTATACAGGCAACCCGGTAATACCATGGACCACAGGTCTAACATTCAATGGATCACATACCTATAGGCAGGATGACGAGAACAATCTCTGCAATACAGCTTCAGTATTAAACACGGGCACTCAAACCACTAGGCCAAATATTATTTTTAGCTGGATAGCGGGCACTCCTTGTACAGGAGTACCCACAGGTGGAACCGCTAATGCTTCTGTTCCCAGTGTTTGTAATCAAACCACACTATTTACCATATCTGTAACCGGAGCTACTTCGGCTGGTGGAATCACTTACCAATGGCAGAATTCGCCAAATAACACTGCCTGGTCTGACATTCTTTTGGCAACGGGCTCAACATTATCAGTTACCGGGCTCACTGCGACTACCTATTACCGCAGACAGATCAAATGTGGAACGAACAGCAGTTTTTCAGCATCGGCTTTAGTAACAGCAACTACTTCGACTTATGCAACAATTCCTTTTAATGAAAGTTTTGAAAATGCATGGATAAACATCTGTAATACTGCAGACGCTCCAAATAGTTTCTGGCGAAATACACCTGCTTCCGGTAATAATTCCTGGCGAAGGGAGGATGATGGCCCTTCAGCAGCATGGTTGAATCCAACATTGGGACTCTACACTCCCAATGCTACCACAGGCACACATTCAGCCAGGTTCCATACTTACAGCGCTACAACGGGCATCAAAGGTTTGCTCGATCTATATATAAATGCCGCAACCCCGCTTGCAAGCAAATCATTGACTTTCGATTATATAAATACCTCCGGAAATGATAGCCTTGTTGTATATATTTCAACAAATGGCGGAACATCATTCACAAGATTAGACAGCTCACGTATCACGACTGCCTGGAGAACGAGAATCTTTTATTTTACTTCCAGCTCGGCTAATACAATCATTCGGTTTGAAGCTTCCAGGGATTTCGGCACTACCGATATTGGGCTTGATAATATCATTGTTACCGAGTTTGCAAGTTGTACCGGAACCCCAGTAGGTGGAACTGCGGTTTCCTCTGTTTTAACTGTTTGTAATCCAACAACGCCAATTTCTCTAACCGTTACAGGAGCTACAAACGCGGCCTTATTGACTTACCAATGGGAACAATCTATCAATGGGAGCGGCAGCTGGGCACCGATCATAGGGGCTACCGGTGTTGCATATACGTCGCCTGGGATTGCTGTAAATACTTCTTTCCGCAGGCAGATCACTTGCGCTGCTGCGAGCAGTTTCTCTACTCCGGTAGCCGTATCAATTATTGCCCCTACCTATGCAACACTTCCCTATGCTGAAAGCTTTGAGAATACTTGGATTGACGCCTGTGATCTTAGAGATGTCCCAAACAATTCATGGAGAAATGATCCGACTACCGGCAACAACAGCTGGAGAAGAAACGATGATGGAGCTGCAGCTGCATGGGTAAATGTAAACAACGGAGCATATACACCAACTGCTTCTGATGGCGCATCCTCAGCAAGGTTTCATTCTTACCAGGCTAGTAATGGTACTAAAGGCCAGTTTTTATTATATGTGAATTGTAATACCCCATCAGCTGTAAAAAGATTGATGTTTGACCATATCAACACATCAGGTTCAGATAGCCTGGTGATCAGTTTTTCAACCAATGGAGGTAGTTCATTTACAAGATTGGATAGTGCACGAGTATCTGCTATTTGGAGAACTAAAACAGTCATTTTAAATTCAACTTCAGCAACAACAGTAATAAAATTTGAAGCTACATCAGATTTTGGGTTCACTGATATCGGGCTCGATAAAATTACCCTTACAGATTTCCCACCATGTTCAGGTACACCTGCAGGCGGAACAACTGTCAGCAGTTCTGTAAATGTTTGCCCAAGTACAGCATTTACATTGAGCGTAACAGGATCTACAGATGCAAGTGGCCTTACCTACCAGTGGGAGCAATCAATTAATGGTGGTGCAACATGGATTACAATAACTGGGGCAACAGGAGCCACTTATAATTCTGCAGGCATCACTGTCCCCACATCATTCCGCAGGCAGATCATCTGTGGTGCTGCCAGCAGTTTCTCAATAAAAGTTGATGTAGCCCTTAATGCACCAGCCTATACTACCCTCCCCTATTTTGAAAGTTTTGAAAATACATGGATTAATAGCTGCAATACAAGAGATATTCCTAACAACTTCTGGAGAAATAATCCTGCAACCGGAAATAATTCCTGGAGAAGAGTAGATGATGGTATTGCAGCCTCATGGCTAAATGCTGGACTCGGAGTGTATACTCCTGCCGGATCGGTCGGCAGTTTTTCGGCGAGATTTCACAGCTTCTCAGCGCCAAATTCCAGTACCGGAGATTTCAGTTTATATCTAAACTGCAATTCAGGAGCAGCTTTAAAGAGACTAACATTTGATGTCATCAATTCTTCAGGCTTAGATAGCCTGACTATTCTTTTATCAAATGATGGTGGGGCCAACTTTACAAGACTGGATAGTGCAGGTATCGCTTCTGCATGGCGGACAAAAACCATATTTTTCAATTCACTTTCTGCAACTGCCGTAATTCGTTTTCTCGCAACCTCAGATGATGGTACTACAGATATCGGGCTTGATAATATTAACATGATCAACTGGGCAGATTGCAGCGGTACACCTAACGGTGGTACAGCAATAAGTTCAAGCAGCAGTGTATGCATTGATTCATTTACATTAAGTGTAACAGGTGTTAGTACGGGAAACGGGATCAGCTACCAATGGCAAAGATCCACCGACAACGCAACATGGACGAATATTATTGGCGCTACAAATTTTACTTATACTACCGGGCAAATTGGAACTACATTTTATCGCCTTGTAACTACTTGTAGCTTCTCTTCACTTTCAGCGAATTCTACTTCCGTACAGGTGGTATCTCCATCACCGGCGCGTGGTATTTACTCAATCAACAGTGTGCTGGCAACAAATATTCCTGCACGAACATTCCAGACTTTCAATGATGCATATAATTTTATTAAATGTGGAATAGACAGTGCGGTGCTTTTTAATGTAATTAACGGCCCCTATAATGAACAGCTGATCATGACTCCTGTCCCTGGCGCCACTGCCGCGAGGACTGTTACCTTTAAAGGAAACGGAACTGCCGCAATCGGTTTTGGCTCTGCAAATACCAACGAACGTGCGGTCATCAAATTAAGAGGAACACGCTTCATAATTTTTGACAGCCTTATCATCAATGCCAACAGTGGGACTTATGGTTATGGAGTTCAGTTAATGTCGAATGCAGATTCAAATACTGTGAGAAATTGTAAGATCAATTCTTCTCTTACTTCTATCACCCAGAACTATGCGGGTATCGTGATCAACGGTACAGATGTAGGTCCGATCGCTACAGGTATTGTACTTTGCGATTACAATACTTTTTCCGGCAATACAGTAACCGGTGGTTTCTATGGTGCAACACTGGTTGCTACTTTCACAGGTGGAGCAAGTGGATTCAATAACTTTATCAATAACCGTTTTGAGGACTTCTACCAGTATGGAATGTATGTGTCGGGAAGTTATAATACGCTCATAGAAAGTAACAGGTTCAGCCGCCCTACCCGCGCAGCAGTTGCTGAATTCCAGGGCATTTATTTTACTACACAAAAAAATACAGCTTGCTCAGTTTCTAAAAACAGGATCTACAATCCATTTGGGGGATCACTTGCCAGCACAAGCAATTTTTATGGCATTCACTTTAATCTTACTGATGGATCAGTAGGCGCAGAAAATTTTGTAACCAATAATCTTATTTATAATGTAAATGGTAATGGCCCTGTTTTTGGAATCGCAAATACAGGTTCTGATTATGTGGGCTATTTCCACAACCCCATTTCTTTGGATAATGCGGCATCAACTGCTACCGGAACCACGAGAGGATTTTTTCAAACTACAACTGCCAGCGGATTATTCTTTTTTAATAATATTATCTCGATTACACGTGGTGGTACTGGTGCGAAACACGCAATCTACCTGGGTACTTCAGCCCTTGCAGCCGCAGATAACAATGATTATTATTTGAATGCTGCTGCAGGAACTAACTTTGTAGGCTTCCTCACTGCCAATCGCACAACTCTTGCCGACTGGAGAGCAAATACACCACATGATGACAACAGCGTGTCAGCAGTACCTGCATATATTGACGCGGCAAATGAAAACTACACTCCCGGCAATGCAGGAATAAACGACATTGGTATTGATGTAGGTATTACATCAGATATCCTCAACGTTCTCCGCACTGCACCGGATATTGGTGCCTACGAATTCACACCACCGGCTTGTAGTACACCTCCGGTAAATGGCACGACTTCTTTAAGTGCTGCAGTGGTTTGCCAGAATGAATTTGTTCAACTCTCACTGAACATCGGGCCTTACGGTTCCGGACAAACGTTTCAGTGGCAAACGTCTCCAACCCTTGCAGGTACCTATACAAATCTTGGCACACCATTGCTGATACCAGATACTACGATTCTTTCGACAGTTACACTTTATTACCGCGCATCTGTGAGTTGTGGATCAACTATTGTATTAAGTAATCCTGTTCTTCTAACTGTAAATCCTGCACTACCATCTGCAACTTATACTATCAACAAAGGCTCTGCTACGACTTATGTTGCAGGTGTGCCAGGTGGCAATTTTAATTCATTTGCATCAGCTAACTCTGCAATGGATTGTGGTATAATTGGAGGTCCGGTTGTTTTCAATGTAACAGCAGGATCAGGCCCTTATCTTGAACAACTTAGGCTGGACAGCATCAAAGGAACTTCTTTTGTAAATACAATCACTTTCAATGGTTTGGGAAATACAATAACATTTAATCCAACCAATGCTAATGAACGTGCTGTAATAAAACTGGATTCAACAGACCACGTAATATTTGATAGTCTGACAATCGATGCGAGTATCGGTACGACTTACGGATATGGTGTACAGCTAATCAATAATGCCGATTCAAATACATTCCGCAAGTGCACGATCCTCACATCACCAACGCAAACGAGCGTTAACTTTGCCGGAGTCGTAATTAATAGCTCAAGTGCAGGTCCTATTACAACGGGTAATACACTTTGTGACTTTAATACATTTGACAGAAATATAATTACTGGAGGTTATTATGGTATCACAGTTGTAGGAAGTACTACAGCAGCTGCTTTCATTGACAGCAACCGCTTCATAAATAATACCATTAGTGAATTCTATAATGCCGGTATATATATCGCCGGTACTTCAAGAACTTTGATTGAAGGCAATTCATTTAGCCGACCAACCCGTGCGACAGTGGGCGCAAATATTTATGGTATTTATGCAACAAGTGCTGCAAGCAACCGGTTAAGAATTTCAAAGAATCGATTCACTAACTTCTTTGGTGGCTCACCATTAAGCACCTCGCCATTCTATGGTGTTTACCATAATGGTGTGGATGCATCTGTAGGAAGTGAAGCAATTATTAGCAACAACCTTTTTTATAAACTAAATGGAAATGGATCCTTGTATCCATTATACAATACAGGTTCCAATAACGTGTTCTATTACCATAACACGATTTCAATGGATAATCCTGTAAGCACGTCTACATTAGCAAGTGCTGCATTCTATCAAACAACTTTAGCTACCGGTATTGTATTCAAAAACAATCTTATCACAATTAATCGTACCGG
>JBKJPO010000319.1:0-3094 GCA_046595095.1 Chitinophagaceae bacterium | reverse complement strand
TCAGAAATTAATAAATTATCTGGACAGTTCTGAATTAAAGGGGAATAAATACAAGGACAGAAATTAATAGGTTTAAGAGGTTCAAGAGGTTCAAGGGGTTTAAGAGGTTCCAGAGGTTCCAGAGATTCAAGAGGTTTAATACGTTGAAGAAACCTCGTAAATTGAAAAGCAAATTTTATTTCAGAACCTCTTAAACTTCTTAAACCTTTTGAACCTCTTAAACCCCTGGAACCCCTTGAACCTATTGAACCTTTTGAACCTCTTAAACCCCTTGAACCCCTTGAACCCTTGAACCTATCAACATTATGGCAACAAAAAACAATACACTAAAACTAAAATTCGACTCAGCCCGAAAGCTTTCGCCGGCACCCGAAAGCAGGAGTGCGGCTAAAATAAATGATCGTTATGATCTATTTATTAATGGCAAATTTGAAAAGCCATTGAGTAAAAAATATTTCAGTACGATAAATCCTGCTACTGAAGAAAAACTTTCAATGATCGCAGAGGCCAATGCAGCCGATGTTAATAAAGCCGTAAAGGCTGCGAGATCAGCTTATGAAAATGTTTGGGGCAAAATGCCCGCTAAAGAAAGAGGAAAATATCTTTTCCGAATTGCAAGGATGGTACAGGAAAAAGCGAGGGAGCTAGCGATTATTGAAACTTTAGATGGAGGCAAACCCATTCGCGAAAGCCGTGATTTTGATATTCCAGTTGTGGCGAATCATTTTTTTTACTATGCGGGTTGGGCAGATAAACTTGAATATGCTTTTCCTAACCGTAAGGCACAACCGCTTGGGGTTGCCGGGCAAATTATACCATGGAATTTTCCCTTACTAATGGCTGCGTGGAAAATAGCACCTGCATTAGCTACCGGAAATACAGTGGTATTGAAGCCTGCCGAAACTACTTCGCTCACGGCATTGAAGTTGGCGGAGATAATCCAGGAAGCAGATCTGCCACCCGGTGTAGTGAATATCATCACAGGTGCAGGTGCTACTGGCGCATCAATAGTTAACCATCCTGATATAAATAAAATTGCTTTTACAGGTTCAACTGATGTTGGCAAAATTATTCAGCGGGCAATTTCCGGAACGGATAAAAAAGCTACACTCGAACTTGGTGGTAAAGCAGCCAACATCATATTTGATGATGCACCTATTGACCAGGCGGTGGAAGGGGTGATCAATGGAATATTTTTTAACCAGGGGCATGTCTGTTGTGCCGGTTCGAGACTTTATGTACAGGAATCAGTTTTTAAAGAAGTCGTGCGAAAATTAAAAGACAGGCTGGAAACATTGATTGTGGGAGATCCAATGGACAAAAATACTGACATAGGAGCTATCAATTCTAAAGCACAACTGGAAACCATCCATAAGTACCTGAAGATCGGCCAGAAAGAAGGTGCTGAAATGTACCAGAGTAGTTGTGATCTTCCTACGAAGGGATTTTATTGCAGGCCAACTATTTTCACAAACGTTGCCCAGTCCAACCGTATCTCACAGGAAGAGATTTTTGGGCCGGTGCTTACCATCCAGAGTTTCAGGACAGATGATGAAGTAATTGAGAAAGCAAATAATTCCCCGTATGGTTTGTCGGCCGGGGTGTGGACTGATAAGGGTTCAAAAATTTTCAACATGACAACGAAATTGAGGGCTGGAGTTGTTTGGGCAAATACATTCAACCAATTTGATCCTACATCGCCTTTTGGTGGATACAAGGAGAGTGGTTATGGAAGAGAAGGGGGGTTGCATGGGTTGATGCCTTATGTTACGTTAGGCATTTAAAACATTCAAGAGGTTCAAGAAGTTCAAGTCGTTTAAGACGTTCAAGACGTTTAATTCGGCTTAAACCTTTTAACCCTCTTGAACCCCTTGACCCTCTTGAACCTTTTAACCCTCTTGAACCTCTTGAACCTTTTGAACTTCTTGAACGATTTAAATATATTTATTGATCCTTTGCAAAATGAAGAATTTTTAATAGAAATGAATAGCAGAGTTGAAGATTTTGAATCTGGAAAGGATAAAGGAATTTCATGGGAAGAAGCACATAATAAAGTATTGGAAAAAATGAAGGATAAGAATAATCAGAATGACAAATAAGCTGATTTATCTTGCAAAAGCAGAAAAAGAATTAGAAGAATCAGTCTTATATTATGAACAACGATCGATTGGATTAGGTCAGAGTTTCCTGGTTCAGGTAAAAAAAAATCTTAATTATTTCAAGCTATCCTGGATGATATCGTAAACATAAAGGGAATTTTAGAATTGCAATTGTAAAAGGCTTTCCGTTTCTAATCATTTTCAAATATTATAAAACCACAAATATTATCTTGATTTCTTCCATATTCCATTAAAGTCGTAACCCAAAATATAAATACCGAACCTAATGACATTAACAAAGACAAAAAAAATAAATATCAAAGCACCTAAACTTGAAAGAGCCCAATCAAATGGTGCAGCTGCAAAGCGTTTGGAGATTCTCAAAACTTACAAATTATATATCAATGGTCAATTCCCCCGAACTGAATCGGGCAGATTCTTTATTGCTTCAAATTCAAATGGTGATAAGTTAGCAAATGTATGCCTGGGCTCAAGAAAAGATTTCAGGGAAGCTGTGGTAGCGGCGAGAAATGCATTTAGTGGTTGGAGTGGCAGGGCGGCTTTTAATCGTGGACAGATTCTTTACCGCATTGCTGAAATGTTAGAGGGAAGAAAAGTACAATTTGTAGATGAGTTAATGAAACAGGATTCTTCAAAAGCAGATGCAGAATCAGAAGTAGAACTGTGCATTGATAGGCTGATTTATTATGCAGGCTGGTGCGATAAGTTTCAGCAATTGTACAGCGCCGTAAACCCGGTGGCTTCCTCGCATTTCAATTTTTCAGTGCCTGAGCCTACTGGGGTAGTCTCGATCATTGCGCCCCAGGCGAGTGCCTTACTTGGGCTTGTTTCGGTGATTGCACCGGTAATTGCCGGAGGAAATACATGTGTAGTGCTGGCATCTTATTCAAAACCATTATCAGCCATAACCTTTTCTGAGGTACTGAATTCTTCCGATCTGCCTGGGGGAGTTGTAAATATTCTTACAGGCAAAG
>JBKJPO010000079.1:0-17699 GCA_046595095.1 Chitinophagaceae bacterium | reverse complement strand
TGTAGCCATTTCAATTTAGGGGCATTAACATGATGCCCCGTTATTATTATCCCCTTACGAGGTCATAATCTCAAATTTTATTTTTCCTTACTGTTCTTTTCTTCAATAAGCGTTAATATCTTATCCCTGCCTGATTTTTTTACCGCACTGGTGATAAAATGCTGTGGCAGGAATTGCCAGGTTTTTCTCAGGGTATCTAAAAAAGATCTGACATTTTTCGAAACTACTGATTGACTTTCCTTATCTGACTTTGTAAAGATCAGGCTGAAAGGGATCTGCCATTTATCGAGGTTGTTGATAAAATCCAGGTCGAGTTTTTGTGGTGAATGCCTGGAATCAATTAGTACAAATACATGTTCAAGATTCTCACGTTTACGCAGGTAGTTTTCAATCATTTGTTCCCATCTTCTCCTGCTGCGCAAAGATACTTTCGCAAAACCATAACCCGGAAGATCCACAAGATACCAGGATTGATATACAGAGTCCGGTGCCGCAGTAACGCTTCCAACATCGAAATGATTTATCAATTGCGTTTTGCCAGGATTGCCTGAGGTCTTGGCCAGTTTATCATTATTTACCAGCATATTGATTAAAGATGATTTGCCCACATTACTGCGCCCGATAAACGCATATTCAGGTCTATCAGGCGCAGGACATTTTTCAAAATCAGGACTGCTGATGAGGTATAGTGCTTTCTTTAAATCCATTTGGTCAAAGATAATGTAGTCTGTAGTCTTTAATCTTTGGTTTCTTGTTTCTTGTTTCTCATTTTTCATAATATGTTTGTAATTGGTAGATTGTATAACTGCTTATTCATTTGCCCCCTCACATTAACTGCCAACTGCCAACTGCCACTGCTAACTGGTTTCTCAATACCCAACTCCGCGCTTTAACACTTCTATAAACCCATTCAAATTCCTACCACTTATCTTTGCCAACTGTGACCAAGTATGAGCATGATATTATAGTACCTTTCAAAGGATCCGGTTTACCGAAGAAAAAACAAGTGGAGCAAATGTTTGACGGCATCGCACACAAGTATGATTTTCTAAACCATTTTCTAAGCCTGGGGATTGATATCAGCTGGCGTAAAAAAGCAATTGACCATTTGCGATCAGTTAAGCCACAAATGATCCTCGATGTGGCAACGGGTACAGCCGATATGATAATAATGGCTAAAAAGAGACTGGATGTGAAAAAGCTTTATGGCATCGACATCAGCGATGGAATGCTTGAGCTTGGACGCAACAAGGTAAAGAAAGAAGGAATGGAAGAATTTGTAGAATTGTTAAAAGGCGATAGCGAAACAATAAGTTTTAAAGACGACTCGTTTGATGCGGTAACCGTCGGCTTTGGTGTTAGAAATTTTGAAAACCTGGAGACAGGCTTGTCAGAAATCAAAAGGGTTCTTCGCCCTGGCGGGAAACTCGTGGTGCTGGAATTTTCCAAACCAACGGCGACTGTCATTAAGCCTTTTTACGGTTTTTATATGAACCGGCTTGCACCCTGGATTGGTAAATTGTTTTCAAAAAATAATTGCGCATACCAATATCTCAATGATTCAGTACAAAAATTTCCCGAAGGGGAGCAGTTTGTAGCCATTTTAAACACACTTGGATTTAAAAATACCTCACGAAAACCCTTGAGTTTAGGCATATGCAGTATTTATTGCGGAGAAAAATAATTGCGGCGCTATTGATCTGCATCGTTTGTTCCTTACACGGCTTTGGCCAGTTAAGGAACGAGATTAACCTGCCTGATCATGATGATAAATTGTTCCACTTTGGAATCAATATTGGTTTTAATAAATCCCATTTCCTCATTTCACATCATCCCCGATTTCTTCAGTACGACACGATCAATGTTGTGGAAAGCATTAACAGTTCAGGGATTAACCTGGCATGGCTGGTAAATTACCGGCTTAGTAATCATTGGGGCCTACGTCTTCATCCGCTTGACCTCACCTTTTCTGAAAAAGCTTTTTTATATGATGAAAAGTATGGTGATGATGGCGCCATTGTTACAAAAAAGGTTCAATCCATTACGCTAAGTTTCCCGGTACATATGAAATTCAGTAGCGACCGGATCAATAATTTTAAAGTGTATACTGTCGGTGGAATTAAATTCGATTACGACCTCGCCAGCAATGCCGGGGCAAGGAAAGCAGAGAATCTAATCAAATTAAAAAAGACTGATCTGAGTGTTGATATGGGGATCGGCTTTCATTTTTACTTCAAGGTTTTCGTACTAACGCCCGAAATAAAATATAGTAATGGCCTCTTTAACCTGCATAGCCGCGATGAAAGTCTTCGTTATTCTAATGTGATCGATAAGATCAATTCGAAGATGATTACTTTTTCTTTAACGGTCGAGTAAACCGGTACCTGGTTTTTGTTTCTTGTTTGTTGGCTTCGGTTATTGACTGAAGCTCTTCTTAATATTTATCCTTACACCTCTCTCACTGCTACTGCTCCTTCCAACTGCTACTGCTACTGCTCCTTCAACTGCTACTGCTACTGCTCCTTCCAACTGCTACTGCTACTGCTCCTTCCAACTGCTACTGCTTCTTCCAACTGCCCCTGCCCACTCCCCAAAGCTACCTCCTCAAAATTAAAAATCATATTCCCTTCTAGCCATATTCATTCTTAGCCCCACTGTTATGAGCGAAGTGTTTTTCTGAGCTACGGCGTTTTGGATTTTGTACTTTCTGTACAAACCGGAGGCGTCGATAAAGATATTTTCGCGCAACTCATAAGAAACGAGTAAGGAAGCATTGAGACAGGTTGCTTTTAACGCGTCCCCGATTTTATATCCAAACTCCATAGTTCGGGTCCGGTAATCACGAAAGATATCTCCACCATAATTCACATTGGAAGAATCAAGCCCCTGGTTATAATAAATGGCCTTAGCTTTAATATATAATTTTGATGTAGGCTGATACCTCATTATACCGATCCACTCCTGGAAATTTGCACCAAGCGGGTGTGCGAGTGGCTGGTTGTAATGTGTATAGTTCCCAATTGTATTGTAATGCGAATAGGTAAATGGCCTCACCCTGTTTCCTTCAACCTGGAGATCAAGATTATTCATTCCGAAAGCATCAATGTATTTTATGCCGCCCTGTATTCCATATTTATTTGCCCAGTATCCCCGGCTTTTCGTAAGTTCAGAAAGTTGAAACTCATCCAACAAAAACTGACCGTAAAATTGGAGGCGATGTGCAATATTGGCTTTAAAGTCAATACCAGCAAGTGCATTATCGGGACTTCCTACCGTTCCTTCGATATGCCGGTAAAAGATTACGGGATTGAGATATTGCAGATCATACCTGTTCTTCCGGCCAAACATCACGCCTTCAAAAAGGCCGATATTAAGCCACCTGGTAACGTTCATGCTTAGGTGATGAATTGCAGCATACTTCCTGTCGAGAAGTGTATCACTAACCCTGCTGAATTGAGGCATCAATTCCATAAAAAGATTCTGGTAATTTAATTTCCAGATGCGGGTATTTATTTTCAGGAAAAGATTGCTATTGCCGAAATCGCTAAGGAATAAACTGCGGTGACCATTGCCAATAAAGTTTTTATCATATCCAAATTGGAAGTCGATGTATTTAGCAGCATTAAAAGTTATATAGCCCCGAGCATCAAAATAATCTACTCCGGTACCTTTAAATTTTTTGTAAAATCCGGCACCGGGTACAGCCCGGTTTTTTGCAATATAATTTTGTACAAATAATGGCCCCCGCTCCTGGTTTTCGGTAATGATAGCCGAAAATCCTACCTTTTTGGCGATCATGCCCCGGGCGCTTACGCCCCTGGAATTGAGGAATAAAGTCTGGCTGTTGTCCGACTCCTTACTCAATTCAATATTAAGCAAGGGATTTACTGCAAGGAAGAAATCTTTTGCATTGACTTCGATCATGTTTGCCCTGGTCTTATAAAAAGTTTTTAGGAAAGGTCTTTTACTCTGGAAGCCTTCTTTTGGCCCGGTTACCCATTCAGCATTATTCATCAATAAGCTACGCATATTATAATCATCTACTCCGCTTAGATTAAGATCTGTCCATTCCTTGTATCTGTCAATGCCAGAAGCCGAATCTGCGTACCCAAGACGGGCACTATCGAGATATTCCACTTCCCTAACGATGGCTTTCCGGCTATAAGGCTTTAGTGTAGAAAAATTAAGATGAGTATTACGTTGCTGTTTTATTTCCAGCCGATCCAAAAAATGGTAATCTTTTGAGCCGGGGGAGAGGTAGGTAGATTGAGCGTTTGCGATGAAGGGGCAAAATATAATCAGCAGCCTGGTAATCGTTTTAATAACTTGCATCGAGGTTTTCTTAGATTAATAATTGATTTTAACGAAATGCAAAAGTACCTTTTTAAAAATATATCAGTCGTCAACGAGGGTAAAACAGAAAGATGTGATGTTTTATTGCAAAAGGGACGTATTGAAAGAATCAGCGGCTCATTAAACATCAGGGAGCGATGTGTGGAGATCAATGGTGAAAGAAAACATCTTTTACCCGGTGCCATAGACGACCAGGTTCATTTTCGCGAACCGGGGCTCACACATAAAGCGGATATCTACACAGAAAGCAAAGCCGCGGTGGCAGGAGGTATTACCAGTTTCATGGAGATGCCCAACACCATTCCAAATGCGCTTACTGTTGGCTTACTGGAAGAAAAGTATGCCCTCGCTTCCCGGGCATCAGTTGCCAATTATTCGTTTTACATGGGTGTTAGCAATACAAATGTAGAAGAGGTGCTGAAGATCAACGAACATAAAAAAGATGTTTGCGGCGTTAAGATCTTCATGGGCTCGAGCACAGGAGATATGCTGGTAAATAATCCACTGTCGCTGGATAGGATCTTTAGGGAAACTGAACTGCTTATTGCTACACATTGCGAAGATGAACGCATTATAAAAGAGAACTATGCAAATCTAAAAGCAGTCAAACAATTCCTCGAACCTTCCGATCATCCAATAATCAGGAATGAAGACGCATGTTTTGAATCATCCTTTAAAGCAATTCAGTTTGCAAAGAAATATAATAGCCGGCTCCATATCCTGCATATTTCCACAGAAAAAGAATTACAATTGTTTAGCAACCTCATGCCATTAAAGGAAAAGCGTATCACTGCTGAAGTATGTGTGCATCACCTTCACTTTACTGCAGATGATTATGAAGGCCTCGGCTACAAAATAAAATGCAATCCGGCGATCAAAGATCCACATCACCGCGAGGCATTATGGAAAGCCCTTCTTGATGACCGGCTTGATCTGATTGCAACAGATCATGCGCCACATACTCTCGATGAAAAGCAGGACCCATACGAAAAAGCGCATTCCGGTCTTCCATTGGTTCAGCATTCATACCTGTTAATGTTAAACTATTTCCGTCAGGGAAAAATATCTCTTGAAAAAGTTGTAGAGAAAATGTGCCACGCGGTAGCTGATTGTTTCCAGGTTAAGGATAGGGGTTATATCCGGGAAGGATATTATGCCGATCTTGTAGTTGCTGATCTGCAGAAGGAAACGTTAGTGACCAAAGAAAGTTTATTATACAAATGTGGCTGGAGCCCGCTTGAAGGCGAGAAATTTGGGGCTGCAATTGAACAGACCTTTGTAAATGGAAACTGCGTATATGGAAATGGGTTATGGGATGAATCTTCAAGAGGATTGAGGATGGATTTTGAAAGATAAGCGTGTCGTCACAAACTATTATAACATTTAAACTTTCGGTTTGTGGAAACACGAACCGAGGCAAAGGATTTCGGATTTATATTAATGCTAACTCTGTGGTTCTCAGTGTAACCTCCGTGGTCCTCCGTGCAACAAATAAATAATTTCACGGAGGTTACACGGAGAACCACGGAGCAAAGAAGAACTCAATATGGAAATAGATAAAACAACATTGCTCGATCTGTCCATCTTCAATCATGAGGAGGAGTTTTCTATATTTCATAAGCTCAACTTCACGCGTACTACCGGGGGTCGTGAAAAACTTATGTCCAACTTCAGTCACCCGTTGAAAGACCTTGATTCCATCATAGGAATCCAGCACACGATCAAAACAATTCGTGGCGGTATTGAGCACTGGCCCATGACCGTTACCAATGGAACATTGTTGATGATCCTGAAATTTTACGAATCTTCAATTGATGATATTCCTGCTAATGCTACTGCCACTAGTGCATATTCTTATAAGCTTTTTCATAGTCATGATTTTTCACTGGTAAAATATTCGACGGGACATTGTTTTGATTTGTTGAAAGGTTTACAGCAAATTATTTCTGTGTTTAATAAAAATGATACCCCGGTTGCATTAAAAAATTTATTACATCGGGCGGGGGAAATAATGAAGAAGGAACAGTTTGAAATTATCAGGCAAAAACAAAAAGCAGACGAGCTTTCCCGGGTAGAGATGTTGCATCTCGCATATTTTTTACGGAATAATTATAAACAGAGCTTTTCGGAATTGCAGGAGATCTATTTTCAGCTTGATGCCTGGTATAGCATGGCAGTTGCAATGGAAAAATACAATCTCGTTTTTCCCGAATTTTTAAACAGGGAGGAACCTACTGTACAAACTGAAAACCTCTATCATCTCCTTTTGCCAAACCCGGTTTCTTATGGGATTGAATTGAACCGTGAGAATAATTTCCTGTTTCTAACCGGTGCAAATATGGCGGGCAAAAGCACTTTTATTAAAGCAGTTGGTGTAGCAGTATTTATGGCTCATCTCGGCATGCCGGTACCGGCAAAAGCAATGCAGCTTACATTATTTAATGGGATGTTGAGCAATATTAATGTAATGGATAATATCGTGAAAGGAGAAAGTTATTTTTATAATGAAGTACAACGCATAAAAAATACCATCCTGAAGATCAATGATGGGAGGAAATGGCTCATCCTCATCGATGAATTATTTAAAGGCACCAATGTGCAGGATGCCATGCGATGCAGTACCGTTGTAATCGAAGGCCTTATAAAGATCAGCAGCTCATTATTCATTCTTTCAACGCATCTTTATGAAATCGGTGAGTCGCTTAAAGCATATCCGAATATTGCATTCAAATATTTTGAAACTACTGTAGAAGATGAACAGTTGAAATTTAGCTACCAGCTTAAGGATGGGATTAGCAACGACAGGCTTGGCTACCTGATTCTTAAAAGAGAGAAAGTGCTGGAGTTGTTAGAAAAGCTATAGACATTGTAACACTAAGTTGAAAACTCAATCTAGCTATAATTAAAAAATCTTTTCCCTTCCTGAATCATAAAAATCATAAAAAATCAGTGGTACCATGGGTCTAAAGGCGGCTTCTTATTTTAGTAAATTTATTCACTTAAAAAGAGTGTTTGGCAACAAGCCCTTCATCTTACTCGATATTGGTTCAGGAAATCATTCTGCATCCAAAGCAAAATCCGTTTTCCCTGCATGTACTTATCATGGCCTTGACCTCGATAAGGAATACAACAACAGCCCGGAGGATTTTAAATTGATGGACAGGTTTTATGAGCTCGACCTAACAAAGCTGGAGATGGATTTGATCCCTGGTAATTATTACGATGCAATTATCATGATGCACGTGATCGAGCATTTATTTAACGGTGATGACGTTGTAAAAATGCTGGTATCCAAACTAAAACCCGGTGGATATTTTTACATCGAGTACCCGGGCAGGAAAAGTACCAGGCTGCCTTCGATGTATGGCACACTTAATTTTAAAGATGATCCAACACACGTTCGATTATATTCCGTTAAAGAACTTACTTCAGTTTTTACAAAATCGGGATGCCATGTTTTAAAGAGTGGCACGAGACGCAATGGTTTCTTTTTGTTTGCAATGCCTTTCCGCATTGTGGGACATTGGTTAAGGGGGAAAAAGTTACAGGCGAATATTTTTTGGGATTTGCTGGGGTTTGCAGAGTTTCTTTGGGTGCGGAAGAAATGAGTTGTGAAGCAGGAAAGTTTCTCATGAAATTTTGAACCTCTGCTAAATGATAAAGTAAAAACTGCAGATTGAAATCAATTAAAAGTTGCCTCGCTCCATACTATTTCTTTTTCATATAATCAATAATAGGAAACTTATTGATTTATTGCGAAATTTCTATATTGCTTCATTGCTTACTGTCTTTAATGATTTCGATTGAAGAAAACCCTCCTCCAATCCTGAGGTAATCCCCAGCACTTTCCCTGATCATTTCACTACTTTGCTCTCCTAAGTATAATCAAGTGAGATGCTCGTTAAAACATTCGGTAGCGCGGTATATGGTGTGGAAGCAATTTCTATTACGATCGAAGTGAATGTAAGTAATGGCACCAATAGCAGCATTGTGGGCCTGGCAGACATGGCGGTAAAAGAAAGTATGCAAAGGATCGACAGTGCAATTAAAGCAAATGGTTATGAGATGCCCCGCACAAAACTCGTGGTAAACCTTGCGCCTGCCGACATCAAAAAAAGCGGCACTGCGTTCGACTTACCTATAGCGTTAGGAACCCTGGCTGCAAGTGAACAATTGCCTAACCCCGAAAAACTTTCTGATTACATGATCATGGGGGAGCTAAGTCTTGATGGAGAGTTGCGCCCGATAAAAGGCGCATTGCCAATAGCTATCCAGGCAAGAAAAGAAAATTTTAAAGGACTGATCCTACCCAAGCAAAATGCCCGGGAAGCCGCCATGGTGAATAATCTTTCAGTATATGGCTGTACACACCTCACGGAGGTTATCGAATTTTTCAGGAATGAGCAATCGATCAAACCAACGGTGGTGAATACACGCGAAGAATTCCTGTTTGCACAAAGTGATTTCGACATTGACTTCTCTGAAGTAAAAGGCCAGGAAAATATCAAACGTGCCCTGGAAATCGCTGCAGCCGGCGGGCACAATGCGATCCTGATCGGCCCGCCGGGTGCGGGAAAAACCATGCTGGCTAAAAGATTGCCTACCATTTTACCTCCACTTACTTTACAGGAGGCATTGGAGACAACAAAGATCCACAGCGTGGCCGGCAAATTACCGGAACATGCGACATTAATATCAAAGCGCCCTTTCAGAAGTCCACATCATACGATCTCAGATGTGGCGCTTGTAGGGGGCGGTGGCAATCCTCAACCCGGTGAAATTTCGCTTGCCCACAATGGCGTGCTTTTCCTGGATGAATTACCGGAATTTAAACGAACTGTCCTCGAAGTGATGAGACAGCCCATGGAAGAACGTAGGGTAACCATTTCCAGGGCAAAGATCGCCCTTGATTTTCCGGCGAGTTTTATGTTGGTGGCTTCTATGAATCCTTGCCCCTGCGGATACTTCAATCATCCCGAAAAAAATTGTACCTGTCCGCCAGGAGCGGTTCAAAAATATCTGAATAAAATTTCTGGGCCCTTACTCGACCGTATCGACCTGCATGTGGAAGTAACCCCGGTTGCATTTAATGAACTATCCTCTACTAAGTCTTTTGAGAAAAGTAGTGAGATCAGGGAAAGAGTGATGAAGGCTGCTGAAATACAGGCATGCCGTTATAAAGAACAACCAGGTGTGTACGCTAATGCGCAAATGAGTAGCAAAATGTTGAAACAGATCTGTATCATTTCGCAGGCAGGGCATAATTTGTTAAAAACTGCAATGACGAAACGTAACCTCTCAGCGCGGGCCTACGATCGTATTTTGAAAGTAAGCCGAACGATCGCAGACCTCTCAGCCAGTGAAGACATTTTGGCTGAACATCTCGCTGAAGCCATTCAATACCGCAGCCTGGATCGGGAGAGTTGGGGAGGATAAAAATGATATTTTTGTTTTTTGGTACTGTTTCCAAACTTTTAAATAATAATGCTTTTGATTTCAATGATTTTAAAATTATTAATTCACAATACCTGCTATGACATTTCAAAAACTACCACTTATACCAAGGAAAAGACTTAAATGGACGGATACAGAGGGATACAGAGATTATAAATACCTCGAGAAACTTAGTAAACTCGACACGCCGGGATTTATTTCCGATCCAACAAAACCAGTAGCTTCGTTTAAGCATGCAGGTAATGCCGGGGATTTGATCTATGCTTTGCCAACAATTTTTCAATTGGCTAAAGGGAAGCCAATTCATTTATTCCTGCATGAGGATCAGCCAGGTATTTATGGCAAAAACAAACACCCCATGGGAAATGTGATGCTCACTAAACGGATGATCAACATGCTTCAGCCTTTAATGTGGCACCAGCCCGGAATTACAAGTTGTGATCCCTACAATGACGACAAAGTTGATTTCAATCTTGACTTGTTTCGCGAATTTCCAATCAGTCTTAACCGTGGCAACATAGCACGCTGGTATTTTCTTGTTTTCGCCGTAACTGCAGATCTTAGCAAGCCCTGGTTAAAGGCCCCTGTAAATAATGAGTTCAGTGACGCGATCATTATTGCAAGGAGCCTGCGTTATAACGCTCCGGGTCTTAATTATAATTTTATGTGTGAACACGGGCGTTGTGTTTTCATAGGCGTTGACGAAGAATATGAAGCGATGAAACAAATGATCCCACAGCTGGAATACAGGCGCGTTTACGATTTCCTTGAAATGGCTGCGATAATTAATGGGAGTAAATTATTTATAGGAAACCAATCATTCCCTTATTCAATAGCTGAAGGCTTGAAAGTTAGAAGAATGCTGGAAATTTATCACCAGACACCGAATGTAAGCCCTGAAGGTCCGGATGCTTATGATTTTTGTTTTCAACCTCAGTTTGAGAAGCTTGTGGGAGAACTTGTTTAATGTTTGAAGAAAATAAAATTCCCTAATTTCACCCTAAAATAGTTGTTTAACTAACTAATTTTTCGGCTATGATAAAAAGGAATATCAGGAAAGTTGCAATACTTGGAAGCGGCGTTATGGGGAGCAGGATTGCGTGCCATTTCGCAGGAATAGGGTTACAGGTATTGCTTTTGGACATTGCCCCCAAAGCACTCACAGAAGCTGAAAAGACAAAAGGTTTTTCGCTTGATGATACAATAGTGAAGAACAGGATAGTGAGCGAGGCTCTCAATGCAGCACTTAAGTCAACTCCATCACCAGTATTTACGAAGGAAGCTATAAAACGAATCCGCACCGGGAATTTTGACGATAACATGAAAGATATTGTGAGTTGTGACTGGGTTATCGAAGTTGTAGTAGAAAGGCTGGATATTAAGAAGTCAGTATTTGAAGAAGTGGAGAAATATCGTAAACCGGGCACCCTGGTTACTTCTAATACTTCGGGTATCCCTATCAGTATGATGGCCGAAGGAAGGACAGACGATTTTAAGAAGCATTTTTGCGGGACACATTTCTTTAACCCACCAAGATATCTCCGGTTACTGGAGATCATTCCCACACCATTTACAGATAAGGAGGTAGTTGATTTTCTCATGAAATATGGAGACTTGTACTTGGGTAAAACAACCGTCCTTGCTAAAGACACGCCGGCATTTATTGCAAACCGTGTTGGCGTTTTTTCCATGATGGCAATAATGAATAGTATGGAGAAACTGGG
Organism: Chitinophagaceae bacterium; assembly: GCA_046595095.1. Lineage (GTDB taxonomy): Bacteria > Bacteroidota > Bacteroidia > Chitinophagales > Chitinophagaceae > Ginsengibacter. The sequence continues at coordinate 6,168 of JBKJPO010000079.1, read as the reverse complement.
CTTGTCTGTTGATGACGTTGAGGCATTAACGGGGCCTGTAATCGGGCGACCAAAATCTGCAACTTTCCGTACTGCAGATGTTGTGGGAATTGACACATTGGTGAAAGTTGCCAAAGGAATTGCAGACAATCGACCGGATGATGAAGCACGTTCATTATTTTCTATACCGAACTGGTTGTCGAAAATGGTGGACTCAAACTGGCTGGGAGATAAATCGGGACAGGGTTTTTTCAAAAAAATAAAAGGTAGTGTAGAAAAAGAAATTCATAGTATCGATCTCGCTACGATGGAATATGGACCGCGTAAGAAACCCAAATTTCCAAGCCTTGAGGCTACAAAGCAAGTTGATGATCTTAAACAGCGATTGAAAATATTAATGGGAGGCCAGGATAAAGCCGGCGAATTTTATCGACTCTTCCATTATAGTTTGTTTAGTTATATTTCTCACCGCATCCCCGAAATCAGCGATGAGATCTACCGTGTAGATGATGCCATGAAAGCAGGATTTGGTTGGGAAATGGGGGCCTTCGAAAGTTGGGATGTATTGGATGTTCAAAAAACCGTAGAGCTAATGAAGGCAGCAGGTTTTACTGTTTCAAAATGGGTTGAAGAAATGGTGGAAACCGGTAACCCTTCATTTTATAAAATTGAAAATGGTAAAAGGTTTTATTACCAGCCATCATTTACTGAACAGGGTGGCAGCTATAAGCAAATGTCCGGTGGTGAGTCATTCATAATTTTATCAGATCATTCAGATAAGACGGTATGGAAAAGCAGTGCATGTCGTTTGTACGATATTGGGGATGATGTACTCGGCCTGGAATGGTACACAAAACTGGGAAGCATCGGAGGTGAAGTAATAGAAGCGCTTTCGAAATCGATAAGTATTGCAGAAGAAAAATTTAAAGGATTGGTTATTGCAAATGATGGTCCGCAGTTTAGCGCTGGTGCCAACGTGGGAATGATATTTATGCTGGCCGCAGAGCAGGAGTATGAAGAACTTGACCTGGCGATCAGGATGTTTCAGCAAACAATTATGCGTATCCGTTATTCAGCAATCCCTGTTGTAGTTGCACCTCATGGACTGGCACTTGGCGGGGCATGTGAAATGTGCCTTCATAGTGATAAGGTACAAGCTGCTGCTGAAACCTATATCGGCCTTGTGGAACTGGGAGTTGGTTTAATTCCTGGGGGAGGAGGAACAAAAGAATTCGCAGTTAGGGCTGCAGATGATATGCATGATGGTGAACCGGAAACCATCACTTTGCAAAATCGTTTCTTAACAATAGGCACTGCAAAAGTTGCGACCTCTGCTCTTGAAGCATTTGATCTTGGCATTTTGAGAAAAGGTCGTGATGCTATCAGCATGAATCAGTCAAGACGTATTGCAGATGCAAAGCAAAGCGTTATAGAAATCTTTGATGCAGGTTATACTATGCCGGTTCAACGAATCGATATAAAGGTGTTGGGACGCACGGGCCTTGGGATGTTGTATGCAGGAATCAATGGCATGTGGAGAGGAAATTATATCTCTGAGCATGATGTGAAGATCGCGAAGAAACTGGCATACGTGATGTGTGGTGGCGACCTGAGCGAACCAACACTTGTAAGCGAACAATATCTTCTTGATCTTGAACGAGAGGCTTTTCTTAGCCTCGCAGCAGAAAAGAAAACATTGGAGAGGATACAGAGTGTATTGAAAAGCGGGAAGCCTTTGCGTAATTAACCACTGACCAATGACCACAGATAAACTTTTTAAATTAATTTTCATGATTTGGTGAATACAGATTATTCTGAGCGTCTTATTATTCTATGGTCCTATTCAGGAAAATAATCCTAATCATATTACCCAGTTGCCCTAATCAAAAAAATCATGCTAATTAATTTAATCAGTGGTTATGGGAGTTGCAGAGATTAATGAACGATCAAAAGAGTTGATAATCCATTCTGTATTTTTCTTTTATGGTAATGCGGCTAATGATCAGTTAAGTGTTCAAATTGCGAAGGATATGTCAGATCATTGGAATGCTCCTGCTGCTGAGATCTGGGTGAGATCTAAATTGTACCAGGTAAAATTCAGGATTGAAGGTATCTGGGCCAGATCACTTACTGCACAGGTGGTGATTGAGAATTTAAATCCTTACCATAATTTTTTTCGAATTGAAGAATATTCAACCGGTAATATTTCTTTTGTAGATGGGATCGGTAGCAACACTGGCTATTTCCAATATGATAATCTTTTAAATAATTCCACCACGGCGGCTCATGAATATGGTCACACGTTAGGGTTGAAGCATCCTCATATTTTAGATCTTCGGGGTAGTGGGCAACCTGCCATAATGTATCCCCGGGGCACCCTCGTGGATCCGGAATTCCAATACGAAGCTGCCAAACCTGCCGGGCAACCAGGCGGCACAATCAATCCATGGCTTAGAAAAGTTAGTTACTCAGATGTAAAAGATCTGCGATTAGAATCTTTGCATTTTGATAAAGAAGGAAAGGCGATCATTGGCGGATTTACTAATTTTTGGCATGAAGCGCACAGTAAGGAGTAAAGCTTAATTGATTTTAATGATATAGATGAGTAAAAGTGCTGTGCTCCTCTCAACTACAAGAAACTTAATCAAGGAATTTTGAAACGGATCTATCTCTTGTCCTGGATTTAAGCTCCCTACTTTTTTACAAATTTTAAAACAATCCTCTCGCGCGGGACCAGACTAATTTTTGCAGCCATATTCTTAATACCCGGACTGGAAAAAATTCCTAATATTGTTATCCCAGTTATTTATACAGCTATTGCGCAATTCCTTATGCAGCGTTACCAGGGTGCCGAATTTAAGTTGCACACTGAAATTGGGGGGCAATTTTATTCAGTGTGGCGTGTAGTACTTATATCTTTGATTGGATTAATAATGAGCATGGCAATAATATTTGCAATCCTCCTGATGTTAGAGCCAGCCATTTTTAATATCGATTAGATTCCAATTCTTACATGCAGTTACAGATATGGATAATTATATTTTTGGCAGAGCTAAATGATTATCCGCTGTGATTGGCACGATCAAATAACCTGTGAAAGCTTAACATTCACCTCCTATCACAATCACATCTACATTCCCTCAAAATCAATATCTTTAAACCCAAACCTTACAACTAACTACTTAATGGCAATCTTAACTATCGAGGATCTCTCCAAGAGATATGGAAATGTGCAGGCTTTGAAGAACGTAAGTTTCAGCGTACCTAAAGGCTGTGTATTTGGAATATTGGGGCCTAACGGAAGTGGTAAGACGACTTTACTGGGAACCATCATGGATATCCTGAAGCCTACGGCCGGCACTTATAAACTGTTTGATGAAGTTCCTACAGAACACCACCGGCGGCAGATAGGCACACTGCTCGAAACGCCAAATTTTTATCATTATATGACCGGGTACAAGAACCTTGAGATCTCCGCCGCGATCAAGGGCCGGGGCAAGGAAGATATTCCCAGGGTATTGGAATTGGTAAATCTCACCCAGCGTCAGCATTCAAAATTTAATACCTATTCATTGGGTATGAAACAGCGGCTAGCTATTGGGGCATGCCTGCTCGGTAATCCGGATGTACTTGTTTTCGATGAACCCACAAATGGCCTCGATCCAGTAGGAATTGCGGAGATTCGTGAGCTTATCAAAAAACTTTATCTCCAGGGGAAGACAATTATCATGGCAAGCCACCTGCTTGATGAAGTGGAAAAAGTTTGTACGCACGTGGCCATCCTCAAAAAAGGTGTATTGGTGAGCACCGGCGATGTAAATGAGATTCTTGCAAATGAAGACATCATTGAAGTAGGTGCTGTCGATTTTGAAAAACTGCGTGCAGTCCTGGGACAAATCGGAGGCTTTAGCAGTATGAAAGATGATGGCAGGCTGATACAGCTTTTTGTGCCGGTTGGAACCGCGCAACTTGAGAGGCTCAACGAGCAATGCTACAAAAATGGGGTGATATTAAATCACCTGAACCTGAAGAAGAAAAGTCTTGAAGCCAAATTCTTTGAACTAACCAACAACTAATCAAACTAATTAATCAATGTTCAATTTACTAAAGATAGAATGGATGAAGGTGAAGAATTATAAAGCCTTTTGGATATTTACAGTTTTATACATTTTTGCAATTCTAGGTATCAACTATACCGGCTATTATGTGAATGAGCTTAGTGCTCAAAACATACCGGGTGGCAGGGCAATTATCAGCAATTATTATGGCTTTCCAAGGGTATGGCAAACCGTTGGTTATATGAGTAGCTGGCTACTTTATTTCCCGGGTATATTATTCATTATGTTGCTGACAAATGAATTTAATTTTAAAACACACAGGCAGAATGTAATCGATGGGTGGAACCGCTGGCAGTTTGTCACGGTAAAATTTGTATTTGCATTATTATTTTCCTTGCTGGCTACACTGTTCAACGTGCTTGTTGCCTTACTCTTTGGTTCTATTACCAGTGGGTCATCCCTTAGTTTTGACGGACTCGAGAATATCGCTTATATATTTATTCAAACCTCGTGCTACATAACTTTCGCCATGTTCCTGGGTGTATTATTCAGGAGAAGCGGCGCTGCGATTGCGGTATTTTTTTTATTTGGGTTGATTTTCGAATGGCTACTAACAATGCTCATAAATTTCCAATTCAAGATGTCACCGGTAGGTTACTTCTTCCCTTTGCAGTCAAGTGATGTTATGTTGCCCATGCCTTTTGGTGATAAAATTTTTTACCTGGATTCTCCACCGGTTTATTCCCTGGTAATCGCCAGCGTTGCGTACATCGCCCTTTATTACTTTTTCGCTCTACGCAAATTTCAACGCGATGATCTTTAGGTTCAACCGGAATATAAAATATGAAAGGCTATGCCAATCATGTATTTCTAACCGGGGTTCGTATAGAATTATTTTGACGCGCAAAGATTTATACCTACATTAATATTTAATAAACTGCACCACTATGATTAGAATTGCTCTCTTAACGAGCATGGCATCGATCCTGCTATGTATTGCCTCCGCGCAACCACGTCTTCCGCAAGGCTATTTTTATGAAAAGTTGAAGAATGGACTTGAGGTAGTTGTAATTGAAAACAGTAAAGTACCACTGGCCACGATTGAAATTGCAGTCCGTAATGGCGCATACACCGAAGGCCCGGAATACAGCGGATTATCGCACCTGTTTGAGCACATGTTTTTTAAAGCAAACAAAGAATACCCTGACCAGGAAAAGTATTTGAAACGTACCCAGGAACTAGGTGCTTTCTGGAATGGCACAACTGATGTTGAAAGGGTAAATTATTTTTTCACCTTTGACAAGGATAGCCTCGATGCCGGTTTAAAATTCATGAATGCCGCGATCCGTTTTCCCATTTATAGAAAAGAAGACATGCAGAAAGAGCGCCCTGTTGTAGATGGAGAATTTCAACGTGCGGAAAGTGATCCCGGCTTTTTGATCTGGTATGAAAATCAGAAAAAAGTATGGGGCGACCTGGTAACCAGGAAAAACCCTATTGGTGATCATAATGTGATCAATATGGCTACTCCTGAAAAGATGATGATCATTAAGGATAAATATTATCATCCAAATAATTCATTGCTTGTAATTGCAGGTGATGTGAAACACGATGAAGCATTTGCTATGGCCAGAAGGATTTATGGCGACTGGAAACACAGTGGTTTTGACCCGCACCAGAAATACCCGATCCCGGATTTTCCTCCAATTAAAAGTTCTGAAACTTATATTAAAGAATCTCCGCTTGCTCAAACTCCCTATGTCTTTTTTAATTGGCAGGGACCAGGATTCAGCTTCGATTCGGCAGGCACAATTTATGCGGATGTACTTTCACAATTGTTGAAATTGAATTCCAGTAAATGGCAACAGGCACTAATCGATAAAGGTCTTGCCTCCTCCGCAGACTTATCTTACCAAACCTTAAAGCATACGGGGAGCGTTGATATCTTTGCTGTACCTACACCTGATAAGATGAAGGAGTTTTATACCGCGATCCAGGATCAGCTCAGGCAAATGAGCCATGATGAATATTTTACAGATGACCAATTAAAAACTGCGAAAGAGATCATTAGAAGAAACCAGATCAGGCAACGGGAAAAACCCAGTGAACTCTCAAAAAATGTGACTTATAA
>JBKJPO010000027.1:0-5221 GCA_046595095.1 Chitinophagaceae bacterium | reverse complement strand
TATTTTTTAAGGTAGCTGGTTGTAGCAGTAAGTGTAGATAATATGATTCTCTGAGGATCAATAGATTATGGTGTTTTTATAATTTAAAAAAAACTTTTAAATGGCAGATACAACTTTTGAATGGTAGTGCGATTCAGCTAATGAAGCCTTTAATCATGATCGTTGTGATTAAGCCCCATGAGTTCCGTATCTTTTAGCATGATCCTTAAGATTGGTTTTAAAGTCCCCGTCTTATGAGCTGTGCTTAACATTATATTTTGTTAATCTCAGCTATCGCTAAATTTGGTATGCATGTATGGTATTTGCTTTGATTATTATATTGTGTAATTCAATTTGATATGAGAAGAATTCTAATCCTTATTACAGTTTCCTTCATTATCGCCTCATGTGGTTCAGGCAATAAAAGTTTTAAGACTTCTGAAGATAATGCCCTTATGCAGGCAATTAAGAAGTTAAACAAGAACCCTGGAAATACTGAACTCAAAACTGCACTTGTAAAACTGTATAATGATGCCAGCAAACTTCACTTTGATAAATTAGAAATTTATAAAAGCCTCACAGAAGCAGACCGTTTCGACAAGATCATTGGCGAATACGAAGCTTTGCAAAAATTACATCAGGTTATCCGTGAATCTGATATCGCCCGCCAGGCAGTGCAATCAAAAGATTATTCGGCAGATATTATTGCAGCAAAAGAACAAGGGGCACAGGCCTATTATGAGAAAGCTGAGGCTGCACTTTTAAATGATGACCGTAGTTCAGCCAGGGAAGCTTACAATGATTTTAAGAAAGCAAATAAATTAAACCCCGGTTTCAGAGATGTAAAACATAAAATGTCTGTTGCTTATGAAAACAGTATAATCCTGGTGGTTATAAATCCGGTGCGCAACAATTCACCCTTTTATAATATCGGTCACAATTCCCGAAGTAGTTTTACACAGGATAATTTCCAAAGGAACCTCGTACGGGATCTTGGCGGAAATCAAAATCAAAATTCAATTCCAGCACGGTTTTATACCGATTATGAGGCAGATAGAGAAGGCATCAAGCCTGATTGGGAAGTTGATCTTAACTGGGTCGATCTGGATATTCCAAGACCGAGAACACAACACTATAGCCGTAATGTAAGTAAGCAAATCCAGGTTGGGTCTGACACCGCTGGAAGGCCAATTTTTCAACAGGTATCGGGCACCCTCACCATTATAAGATCCAGTTTTACTGCCCGTGGAGATATGGAAGTAAGAATCACAGAGTTGGGTACACGAAGAAGTATAGGTTACGGCAGGTATAATGATTCTTATAATTGGGAGGAGGAATATGCAACATATCGTGGAGATGAACGCGCACTTAGTGGTAACGACTGGTCATTGATAAACAACAACCGCAATTATGATCCGCGCCAGGAAGATATTATTGATGAGCTTTATTCAAGGATCTACCCACAGGTGAAATCTAAAATTTATAATACTGCCAACTGGTAATATTTTATTAGTCAATAAGTAAGGGAATAAAATGCTTTTGCCCCTTTTATTTAAATAACTGGTATGCGATAAAACTCATGAGATAAGCCAGTCCCGTCATGTACAATAACTGGATGATTGGCCACTTCCAGCTCCTTGTCTCTCTTTTCACAATAGCAAGTGTACTCATGCATTGCATAGCCAATACATAAAATATTAATAAAGAAACACCGGTAGCCAGGGTATAAACTTTTGAGCCATCCGGGCGCTTTGCAGCTCCCATTTTTTTACGCAGTGTATTACTATTTTCATCCGAATCGTCCCCCACACTGTAAAGTGTTGCCATCGTTCCAACAAATACTTCTCGTGCAGCCATAGACGTGATTAATGCGATCCCGATCTTCCAGTCATAGCCAAGGGGTGTTATTGCCGGCTCAATCGCATGGCCCAAAATTCCTGCGTAAGAATTTTCGAGCAATTCGGTTTTACGCTCTTGCTGAAAACCTGCATTTTGCACACCCGCTTTTTTTAAAACGATCGCATCATACTTTTGGTTCACTGCGTCCATATTTCCCGGAGGCCCGAAAGAACTCAACAGCCATAAAAGAAGACTAATCACCATGATGATCTTTCCGGCATCAACAACGAATATCCTGGCTTTCTCAACCATGGTATAAAAAATATTCTTCCATCTTGGGCCACGGTAAACCGGGAGCTCTAGGATAAAAAAGCTTTTCTCTTTGATGTGAATAAACCATTTCATCACGTACGACACTACGAGGGCCATTACAGTTCCCAGGAGATATAGCCCCATCATCACAAGCCCGTGCAAACTCATGAAACCAAAATAAAATGTATTTGGAATAACAAGAGCTATCAGGATAGTATAAACCGGTAGGCGTGCACTGCAACTCATCAGCGGAGTTACCATTATAGTTAGGAGACGCTCTTTCCTGTTTTCAATATTTCTTGCGCTCATGATCGCAGGTACTGCGCAGGCCAGCCCACTGATCATCGGCATCACGCTCTTTCCGTTGAGACCAACTTTTCGCATAAGCTTATCTGTGAGGAAGCTGATCCTGGCCATGTAACCAGTGTCCTCAAGTAATGTAATTAGTCCAAAAAGGATCATGATCTGCGGAATAAAAATTATGATTCCGCTGAGCCCGGCAAGAACACCATTGATAATTAAATTGCTGAACCATCCCTCGCTCATATTGCGTCCAAGCCAACCCCCGAGTTCACCAAATACCCACTCAATTGCATCCATTGGATATTGAGCCACCCAGAATACGCTTTGAAAAAGAAGAAATAAAACAGTAAGAAGTATCAGGTATCCCCAGCGCCGGTGGAGGAAAATATTATCAAGTTTTTCACTGAATAGCGTCTTTTTCAACGGGTCTGCTTCTACAACCGTTTGATGCATGATATGCTTGATATTTGCATAGCGCTGCATTATTTCTTCTGCCTGGGTACGTGTATGATTGAACTGGTTATTTAGTTCCACGGCTTCTATATCTGCATGCAGCGCGGGTGAAAGATCAAATTGCTCATGATTAATCAGGTAATGAATGGCGCTGTAATCACTGGCTTCGGGGATTAGTTTTTTTAGTTCGGCAATAGCATTAGGGGCGAGAATTTTTGCGTCAATAAAATCACGGGCAGGTGCATTGTGTAAATTTGCAGCGGTTTGCTCAATGACTTTTTTGAGTTGGGTTACCCCTTTATTTTTTCTTGGGTTCACTGGAATTACAGGTACCCCCAGTTCTCTTTCAAGACCTGCAATGTCTACCTGGATCTCTTTCTTTTTTGCAATATCCATCATCGACAGTGCCACAACCACCGGCCGCTTAAGGTCAATGATTTGGGAACAGAACAAGAGATTGCGCTTGAGATTTGAAGCATCTGCGACAAGAATAATTATATCGGCCCTAATTTCTGAATCCTGGTTTAGCAGCACTTTGTAAGCCACCCATTCATCGGATCTTTTAGGGTAAAGACTATAACTACCTGGTAAATCGATTATATTAACCTTCACATCATCTGATAATAATGTGGTGCCTGTTCGTTTATCCACCGTTACTCCTGGAAAGTTTCCAACGTGCTGGTTTAGGCCGGTAAGCGAATTGAATAATGAACTTTTCCCACTATTTGGATTACCGACTAATGCTATGTTGAGGTATTTTTTCAAAATAAGAAGTTCAAAAGTAACCTGTAACAGCTAGAGGGGCTTACGAATTAGGAAGTTTGACAGTAGTGATCATTCGATCGTAACTTAAAATTTATATAAGATTGGCAAATGCTATCAAAATCGCATTAATTTTGCTACTCTTCTTACTTAACTCCATACAATGAAATTTACTTTTACCCTTGTTCTTTTATCGGTCTTGCATATTGCTTTCGCCCAAAAACTTAAGAAAAACGAAAAAGTTATATTGGCAAACCTGCGGACACACGTTACATTCCTGGCTGATGATAAACTTGAAGGAAGGAGAACCGGGACCTCCGGCGAAAAACTTGCTTACGAATACCTTATTTCAGAATACGAAAAAACAGGCCTGGGCCCAAAGGGTGAGAACGGAACCTATTTGCAAAAATTCGACGTCAATGAAGGCAAGCATGTTGATGGTTCCAGTCACCTTATTATTAATGGAAATGATCTTAGGTTAAATGAGGAATATTTCCCCCTGGCCACCAGTCCAAATACTTCGATTGAAGCAATACCGGTTATTGCGCTCCAGGAATCGGGGGTGCCATGGTTTTACAATATCAAAGATCTTCTCGATATTAATAAAGCCAATCCGCATTATGATTTATTGGAGGGTATCCGTTTGAAGGTGAACGAATTCCAGGCTAAAGGAGCAACGGCTTTATTCATCTATAATACTTCAGCCACCGATGATGGGTTGAAATTTGAAGGCAAATCAAAAGCAGAACCTTGGAAGATCCCGGTAATTTATTTTACTAAAAAAGCAAAAGAAAAATACCTGAACGATGACCAGGTTGGCCTCGACGTAAAACTAGTGGTAAACATTAAAGATAAGATCCGGTATGGCCACAATGTGATTAGCTACCTGGATAACGGTGCAGCAAGCACGATAATAATTGGTGCACATTATGATCATCTTGGATATGGGGAAGATAAAAATTCCTTATTCACCGGTGGGCCATCAATTCATAACGGGGCTGATGATAATGCAAGTGGAACAGCTGCTGTTTTAGAACTCGCAAAAATGCTTAAAGCATCTTCATTCAAAAAAAATAATTATCTCTTTATATCCTTTTCCGGTGAAGAACTTGGTCTTTTTGGTTCCAAATTCTTTACTGAACATCCGACCATCGATTTGAGCAGGGTAAATTATATGATCAACCTTGATATGGTGGGTAGATTAAATGATAGTTCCAGGTCGATAACCGTTGGGGGTTTCGGTACTTCTCCTTCCTGGGGAAATATTGTTTTACCCAAAACTAAAACGCTAACCATTAAAATAGATTCAAGCGGTACGGGCCCGAGTGACCACACTTCATTTTACAGGAAAGATATTCCGGTACTTTTTTTCTTTACGGGTACGCACAGCGATTATCATAAACCAGGAGATGATGTTGAAAAAATAAATTTCCCCGGTGAATTACTGATCATGCAATACATCTATTCACTTGTGGAAAAAACCAATAGCCTTGAGAAACTTGCTTTCTCTAAAACCAGGGAACAGCAAATGGGAGCATCCACCAGGTTCACCGTGGGCCTGGGAATTATGCCC
>JBKJPO010000540.1:0-7280 GCA_046595095.1 Chitinophagaceae bacterium | reverse complement strand
TTTGCAGCTGATTGTAAATTTTTCCTCACCGACCTGATACGGCAAACAAAACGATTTACTAATCGGTTAAACCCGGTACGAAGCTAAAGGCAGTTGTTCTTTTCTACAATTTCTTTTTCAGGCCCAATTTTCTTTTCATTAAACTGTTCCTTCCGGTTGAATCAACTATCCATTTTGCTTCAGCCCGGAATTCATTACTTTCTTTCTCGAAAAGAATTTTATGTCCTTTCTTGGACAATTCCAATTCTTTTACTTTTTCCTGGTCAGCTACGAGAGGATTCAGGTTGTAAGCCAGATAGGATTTTTCTCCATACAACAAAACTTACAGTAGTTTTTACTTCTTAGCGGAATAAATTCAGTTAAATAAACTTATAAACTGAGTTTAGTTTGAAATAAATATCTGAACCATTTTCACCCCATGCTTTGATTTTTAGTTGTTCATCAGTTCTGGTTAATTGAATATGAATAAATACCTGAGCTGTTTCGTTAGGATTCAATATTTTAAGAAATTTACATCGGGGCATTATAATTAATTGTAAACTTTGGCATAAATGTTTTTCTATTAATTCGTGAATTATTTGCATCTGAATTACACCCGGTGTTACAGGATGGCCAGGAAAGTGACCAGTGTATATGATATGATCGGGGTTCAGTTTAATTTTTGTGATAAAACCCTCCTCACTTACTGATGTTTCAATCACATTAAACAAGTCATTTATAAGTTTCAACTTAATCGTTTTTGCTACCGAGTAATATTAGTCCCAAATTCTCCGGAATTAAATTATTGCACACCAAAATTTTGCTAAGCCCTTTGCCCAATTCCGGATGTTTTCTTTGTGATAATATATCAATCCCATAATTCATTGCGAAGGCTGAGTTTGTAAAGTAGGTGCCTGTTTTTTTTTGGTAATCTAATATTTTTGTATGCCCAAATATTATTTCTAATTCATCAGTTTTCTTTTTATCGCAATTAGCATATAAAACCAGATCAATTTCTGCAGATGATAATTTATTTGAGTCCAGAAATTTTGTTATTATTCCGGGTGCATCATCTATTAACCCAAAGCTTCCCACGTCAATAAGGTTTACAGATGCTGGTTTGTCTTTTTTATCAGACAATATAAAAAAAGAAACTCCACAAGAAATATGAATCTTTTCATCGTTTAATCTTACTCTCATGTTATGTATTGCATTTTCTTCTTCGTCTGCTCCCCCAACCAGTACACTGCCACATCCATTACTAATACATAACATTGCATCTATCAGACCTTGCTCAAATGACAGACTATTTTGAGTATGAGTCATATTATAGCCATGATTTTTTAATAATAAAGATATCTGCCCAGCTATCGTATTGTGTGTAGATACGATAAAGGATGTGGGGGCTAAAAGACCTTCATTTGCAGCAAGTATTTTATCAAGAAAATTTTTGGTATGAACACTACATCCCATACTGGTACCTACAATAATTGCATCTGGCTGATTTAATCCTGACTGCTCCAGGCAATCGATTGAACAGGCTATGGCCATCTTTATGACCTGGCTCATTCTCCTCCTTTCCATTGCTGGTATGTATGCACTATAGTCAGGTGTTATTAGTTCGGATGCCAACTTCAAATTTGCAAGCTTTGAAGAAAACCCCTTGTTCTGAAAAGTGGGTTGATGTGATATCGTTGATGAAGCTATAATGTGCATTTAATGTACTTTACTAAAGATTAAACAGGTGCAGTTCCCCCCAAAACCAAAAGAGTTTGATAGTACATATTCAACATTCACATCAGACCGATAGTTTGTTTCGGGCACCATTCCTGTTTCTTTCATGGAAGTTAAAAAATTTAAATTTGGAAATATTACCTGTGATTGTATGGATTGCACACAATACACCCCTTCAATAGCACCAGCAGCAGCCAATGTGTGTCCCGTAAATCCTTTGGTGGAACTGAAAGGCGGGATACTATCACCAAATACATTTTTTATGGCAATCGATTCTGATAAGTCGTTATTTCCTGTTCCGGTACCATGCGCATTGATATAGTTTATTTTTTCTGAAGTTATGTTTGCTTTGGTTAACGCATTTATCATTGCCAGATACGCACCTTCGCCATTTGCCGAACTTGCTGTTTGATGAAATGCATCCGTAGAGTTGTTCCACCCCGACAGTATACATAGTGGGGTGTTCCTAGTGGCAGAAATACTTTGATCACTTTCAAGAACTAAAAATCCGGCACCTTCCCCAAGGTTTAACCCCTTTCTTGATTCATCAAATGGTTTGCATAAATCCTGATCATAAATATTCAGCGAACTGAAACCTTTTATATCAAACAGTGCAAGTGGGTCTGAACCGCCAACTATTACCCTGTCAAGTCTATTTCCTTCTATGAGGCGGGCACCTTGCATAATCGCATTGGCGCCCGATGAACAGGCAGTTGATACGGTGCCAATGTATCCTGATACTCCTAATTCAACAGCAATTCTTTCTGTAGTTCTGCCATTGTCATGTGTCATCAGTTTATAAATGTCTGAAGATTTATTCTTTTGAGATTCGAAGTAGTATTTCTCTATCCGGTCTATTCCTCCTACTGATGTGGAAGAAATTAACCCTGTTCGAATTTTGGAGTGATGTTTATTATTTCCCCAAGCCTCCTTTGCAGCAAGTAATGCGAGCAATGTGGTACGTGAAAAATCTTCATCGGGCAGGTTAAGCATTTGAATTATCTGCTCATTACTTAGTTTCACTTCGCCAAGCATCAGGTTATGGACAGGTGATTTATTTATCCCTGTAACACTATTTTCCAAAGAAAGAAGATTTTCCCCGGCATTCAACCCAATGGCAGTTACAACACCTATACCTGTTACAAATATTTTCATGTGTCAATTTTTATTGCTTTTTTGCCACATGGAATTCACCATAAAAATTATTATTGCCTGTTGGTATAAATTGCCCGATAATTTTTATAGTTTATTTCACTTGCTTTTTAAATTTTCTTCCTCTATATACTGTGTCATAGTATCTATGGAATAAAGAACCTTTTTTCCAACCGCTTCATCAGTAATTTTTATACCATGGTACTTTTCCATTAATACAACCAATTCTAATGCATCAATGGAGTCAAGGCCCAAACCATCGCCAAATAAGGGTGCTTCATCAACAATATCTTCCGGCTTAATGTCCTGGAGGTTCAGTTCTTCAATAATCCGTTTTTTTAATTCAAGTTTAATATCCTGCATATTTATAATAAATTTTTTTATTTAAAATTGGTTAGCTCCTCACATTAAATTCCTACGAGCTGTATTTCACATTCAAGGATTTTATTTCCGTGTAAATAGTTTTCACCCTTTAATAAAAACATGTTTTCAAGCTGAGCAATTATGTTAACGATGGTAAAAATAGTATCGCTGACTTTGGGTAAATCATACAATTTTAATTTTGAAATACCGCCAATAAACCCATCTGCTTTTTTTTTGCCAGAAGTTTTTTTTATTATTGCTAAACCTGCCAAACTGCTTTGTGCAATATTTTCAATAAGCGCAAATTCCCTGAGTATTCCTTTTTCAATAAAGATATTATCGGGTAAAATCAGAAAATTCGTTTTAAATATTTTCGCAGATACTTCAATCAAATTATCAATCATGATGAAAGGTGCCCGCTGGGGAATATAGGATTCTATTTTTTCTTTGGTGATTATCATTATGAATAAAGTCCGCCGTTAACATTAATAACCTCCCCGGTAATGTACGAGGATTTTTCAGAGGCAAGGAAACTTACCAGGTGAGCAACTTCTTCAGGTTCTCCAACTCTACCGGCTGGAATTGCGTTAATGTATTTCTCCATGTCAATATTTTTAACTAACGCAGTATTAATAAAGCCCGGTGCAACTGCATTAACGGTGATATTCAATTTTGCAAATTCCTGTGCCAATGATTTAGTCGCTCCAATGATGCCTGCTTTGGCGGTTGAGTAATTCGTTTGCCCCGGCACACCTCTTAACCCGGAGATGGACGATATATTGATGATGCGGCCTATTTTATTCTTCATCATTTGCCGAATCACATTTTGAGTAACATTAAACATACCTTTTAAAGAAATAGCAATGACATCATCCCAATTTGCTTCAGGCATCCACATGAATAAACCATCTCTTGTTACCCCTGCATTATTTACGAGGACCTTTATTGATTTTTCAGGATTGTTTTTAATCCAAGCTGTGATTACATTATCAACTTCAGGCTTATCCTGAACTTTGAATTTCAGCAGCTCTCCACTTCCACCTTCACTACAAATTTTATCCAATGTTTCCTTTGCAGCATTTGTATCTGAAGAATAATTTATTAAAATATGCAAGCCGTGATCTTTAGCCAGCTGTAAAGCAATAGCCCGTCCAATTCCCTTGCTTCCTCCAGTAATTAATGCACAGTTCACGTCTTTATTCAATTTTGGGTTTCTTTCTTTTGGCTACTTTAACAATACCAAAAACAGATAGTCCCAGGACAAGAATGCCTCCAATAACAGCACCTGCCCCGCTTCCAAGAGCTATAAGACAAATGCCGGCACATGAAGTAATCACGAGCAGTATTATTAACAACACTGCCCCGACACCAATCCCCCCTGCTGCGACCATTCTGTTTTTTAGATGATTAATAAGTCTCGCTTTTTTCTTTTCCAGTTTACTTGCTTTTTTTTCCGCTTTTAGATTTGCCTTAGTTGTTTTCTTTGATTCAGTTAGCAGCTCGTTCGTTTCATTATCACGCATTGCAAAGGAAGCAAAAACTACCTTGGCAGATGATTTATCTGTCAAAACTTGCTTGTGATCGTTACTATAGTCTGGCTCTATTGTAGCTTCATTTAATCTTGCTGTAAGCGTATTATCATCAGGGAAAATCACTTGATCGATTGCTTTTATAGTATGAGTTATTGGAGAATTTGGGTAAATATCCCCAATTCTGTTTCCAAACAAAACCATCATTACAAAAGAGGATAATGCAATGCATAAATAAGCTAACCTGTCTTTGTTTACTACCTGGGGTATGGCAATTGTTTTCTGCCTGGGTTGAAAATGAACTGATGCAAAGCCAATGACGATAAGGGCACTAAATACATAAGCCGTTGTGTCTGATAATTCATACCCTAATTCTTTAAAATTGTTGCCGGCAAAAATTCCCAATACCATCAAGACTATTTGCACCACAATAATAAATACCTGCGTTTTTCGGGGATTAGCTTTCGCCCATCTTGTCATTTTCATAGCCCTTGACCTGTTGCCCTGGACAATACCTATAATCATAAGTGCCATCAGGGAAACTACCAGGTAGGTAAGTCCATCGCTTATAAATATTGTACAGGCAATAATTAAAAGAACAATAATCGCTGGGAGTACTTTATTCTTTCTCATAAAGGAAGAGTTTTTTCAGTTAGTTACTATAAGGCCATGGTTGTTTTTTTATTTATGCAATTCTGATTCAAGTATTTTGAACCAATTGCCGTCATTCTTATCCTTATAAAGATAAAATAGTTTGTCTGTTATCTGTGTTTTAATATCTTTTATTTGCATATCTGTTCTATTGCAGATAATCCGGCAGGCATTTTCAACATCACCTGTAACACTACCCGAAGCAATTCGGCTTATGGCAGCCAACATTACACCGGTTTGCAATTGTTTACTGTACTCGCCTGAAGATGTTAAGAGTAGCTCGAGGTCTGCCTGTTTGTTCCCGCCCACGTATCCACAGGCTATTCCAATTCCGCACCACAAAGCGGGATGTCTTGGCAAAGGGAATTTTTGAATCCAATCTTTTGCTTCATTCACTTCTCCCCTGGCAATATACCATAATCGCCTGCCCAGTCCCTGGTCAAAGCCTTCCAATTCTTCTGCTTCAAGTTCTTCGGGTGCCCATTGGTTTTTTACTGTTCTTCTTCCTTTGAAAAGGCCATTGTAATAACCTATTCCATCAAACACCATTCTTTTCATTGCGGGGTGCAAGATTTCAGGAAAAGGCTTCGGCAGGGTTTCAGTTTTTGCAAATGCCCAGCCCAATCCGATATCCATGTGAAAAGTATGTTCTTTTGTTGAACGATGATAAAAATTTTTCCAGTTATCCATTTCCACTCCATCATTCAAATCCCGGAGGGCTACATTCATGGAAGCACTTTCATAAGCTACGGAGCGAAACTCAGGAGGTTCAGTATTGAGTAAGGCAATCAGTTCATCTGTATCATGAATGTTCTGCGTTAAGGTTTCAACTCCCAAAAAAACTTTTTGGATGTATTCCATTTTGGCTGATACTGTACTATGCAAATTCATTTTCCGGAGTTGTAATTTTTTTCAACCACATTTTTCCTATATCGGCTTTAATAGAATCAACAACAGGTAAAGCTGTTTGACCCGTTGATTTTTTGAGTAGCTCATCTTTTTCATCTGTAATTACCATGTTATATGGATCAACGTTCATCGTAACTGAAGTTTTATGTATCTGTGTGCTTGCTAAACGAAATATCTCTGCCGAAATATATTCCAGTATTTTCAAATTAGATTCAATCTTTGCCATCAACTCACCGGTTGGATAACGCTGTGTAAGTTCAGATTGAAATTGATGCAGGCAAGACAGATCAAATACATTCAATTGATTATCGGCACATGGTTCAATATCATATTGACTCCATTCCCGAAATAGCTCTTGCATGCGTTCGTTTAGTTTTGAAAATCTCTGCCCAATACTATTATTGGATGATGAGTATTGTTTTAAAATAGTAATATCAGTATAGCCCTTATTTATAAAAAGAACATTGGGAATTGCCCAGTAAGAAGCCCAGTCCCAAACAATTTTCATTAACATGATTTGGGTTTTGCCAAAGATGCCGTACATATTTCTATAAAGAGTTATCCAACCGCTGAGTAATTCCTTATGAGCAAGATCGTATATCAAAGTACGTAACGCAATATCTTCTTTGTTAAGGTCCCGTACAATTAGATCGGTGATCCAGGTATTACCCAATCCAATAAAATCTGATCCCGGAGAATATAAGGGATCCATGAAAGCACCTGCCTCTCCTGACACTGCCCATCTGTCTGCTGAATAAAACTGTTTGGTATCATAAGCAAAATTTTTCATGACTTTAAAATCCATTTGCTTACCTCTGTGTTTATCCAGCATCTTAGCGGCCTGTGGCTCATGTTCTTCCAGCCATTTCATTGCTTTATCAAATGTGTTGTACCCGCTAAACGGATGATATTTCGGATCGGCTACAATTCCTATACTGGTCTTACCTGAAATCAATGGTATTA
>JBKJPO010000523.1:0-10835 GCA_046595095.1 Chitinophagaceae bacterium | reverse complement strand
TTATTATTTTCTTTTCTCTTTTAGCGTCGAAAATATTAGCTTCTGTTTCTCAATTTCTGCCTGCTGATCTTTTTGCTGTTTCAGATTTTCTTCTATCTGGTCTTCAAGTTTCTTTTTCTTCTGTTGCATATCATCAGCATCATTAACGAGATTGCGGTATTTTTTTTCCGCTTTTCCTACAAGGTCCTCCTGGTCTTTGACCTGGAGTTCCAGGTCAAAAGCTACAGCGGTGGGATGCAGACTCTCAAGCCATGCTTTTGCATGTGAAATTGTTTTTGCATCATCAGATTCTCCAATGAAATTTTCAAAACCTTTGGAGATAAGCATAGTTACTACGGATGCATCTTTATCTTTTCTGCTCTTACGCTCCACCTTGAAATAAAGATCATGGCTTTCCTGACTAAGCTCCGAAAGCTTCACCCCATTATAAACATCAAATCCTTTACTCTCCTTTCTACGGTATCCCGCTTTTTCGAGCTTGTTTTTTATCGCATCTGAAATTGTTTTTTCAGGAAATGGCAAATCATCGATTATTGCCGGTTTCTGTGCGCCTTTGTAATCAACAAAAACTTGACGGGACTGAGCAAATGATAATGCAGATAGAAAAAAGGCGAAAAGTGCAAAGAATATTTTTTTCATAATTCTGATAGGTTTTTTTAAAGATAGGCAACTTGACTAAAGAGTTGCAAGTTGGAAGCCTTTCATTCTTATTGCAATCCGCACATAAGGCGTATTTTTGTCATTAAACCCAAGGATATTGAGCAGTATTAAGAAACTTGCCGGGCAAACGCTCTGGTACGGGATTCCAACAGTAGGCAGCAGGTTTATCGGGTATATCCTTAATTTCTCCTTGATATATTTATACCAGGCGGCAGATACAGCCGATCTTACCCAGATCTATGCACTCATTCCATTTTTAAATATCCTCTTTACTTATGGAATGGAAACAGCCTATTTCCGTTTTGTACAGGAACAGGACAAACAAAAACTTTACAGCACGCTATGCATCAGTTTGTTTATCACTTCATTGATTTTTTCTGTTGTATTACTGATGTTTAGCCAGCAACTTGCAGATGCGACTTACATGCCAGGCCATCCTGAATATTTTAAGTGGATGGTGTGGATCATTTTCTTCGATACATTGTCGACCCTTCCATTTGCAAGATTGAGACAGGAGGGAAGACCCAGGAAGTATGCATTTGTGAAACTTACTACCATCGTTATTAATGTTCTTGTGGTTCTCTTTTTCCTGGGAATTTGTCCAAACATCCAACGAACAGATCCGGGTAGTATTCTCCTCATCTTTTATGATCCATCAATCGGTATTGGATACTACCTGGTTGGTAACCTGGTTGGAAGTATCGTAGCGTTGATCTTTTTAAGAAAGGAAATGTTGGATATAAAAATTGATTTTGATTCTAAAATTTGTAAGCAGGTAATAAAATATGCATACCCATTGATAATTGTGGGAATGGGGGGAATGATTAATGAAATGTTGAGCCGGCTAATTTATCCTCATGTGGCGCAGGGCACAATAGAACAAACCAAACACGAACTTGGTGTGTTTGCAGCGAATTACAGGCTTGCAATATTGATCACCATTTTTATCCAGATGTTCAGGATGGCAGCAGAGCCTTTTTTCTTTAACCAATCGAAGAAAGATGATGCTAAGCGTACATACGCACGCGTGATGAAATTTTTTGTGATCGCTTGCTGCATTATGTTTCTGTTTATCGGCCTATTCCTCGACCTTTTTAAACGATTGCTTACCCTAAAATATCCTGAATACGGTGAAGGAATTCATATTGTTCCAATACTTGCGATGGGAAGTGTATTCCTGGGCATTTATTACAATCTCTCAATATGGTATAAACTCACAAATAAAAATCTCTATGGGGCTGCCATTACCATTGCAGGTGCAGGAATAACCATTGCGCTAAATATTTGGCTTATACCGAAGTTCGGATATACAGGATCGGCATGGGCAACTTTCGCCTGTTATGCTTTTATGATGATAGCCTCGTATTTACTTGGACAAAAATATTATGCGATACCTTATGCAAGGAAAAAAATTATCGCATATATCGTGCTCGCCAGCCTGGTATTTTTTGTGCATAAAGGCCTTTCATGGCTTTGGGTAAAACTAATGAATACTGGTAATGATGTTGCCTTCGATCAATTCTGGTTCTTAATGATTACAGGTATTTTCCTGTTATCATTTTTCATCTGGTTCACGGGAAGAGTAGAGAGAAAGGAATTTGCAAAGCTGCCCTTTATCGGCAAGTTTTATGGTGGCAAAAATTCACTTATTGCGCCGGCACCGTCAATTGGTACAATGGAGGATATAGAACAAGCGAGGCCAACATTACCGAGGGAAACTTTACCTTAAAAGCCCTTGCTGCCATTATGAGAAAATTTTTACAAAAAATATTCAAACCTTTTTTTACCTGGTTTGCAGATAAACTGGCTGCCGCTCCGGATAAAATACAGGTGCATGAATCGTTGAGCGATCTTTTAAGAAATATAAAAGAAAAACCCGGTAAACGCGGGGTAGTGATCGATGCCAACCTGGCAAATGAGAAGTTTATCATATTCAGCGATCATCATAAAGGCAACCGTGATCATGGCGATGATTTTGCCGGCAATGAACCCAATTACCTGGCAGCACTGGAATATTATTACCAGGAAAAATTCAGCTATATTAACTTAGGTGATAGTGAAGAATTATGGAAATATTCACCTGATAAAGTGATGGGAAAGAACGGCAATGCTTTTAAAGCCGAAGCCAAATTTCATGATATCAACAAGTATTATAAAACTTTCGGCAACCATGATCTTACCTGGAAAAATAAGATTGATGTCGACATTTGGTTTAAAAATATTTTCAATCTTCCGCTCCCGGTTTATGAAGGCATAGTAATAAATGCGGACGCTAACGGAAAACCATACTCGATATTTTTAACACATGGGCACCAGGGTGATAAGATGAGCGATAATAATGCTTTTAGTACCTGGATTGTGGCACATATCTGGAGACCAATACAGCGTTACCTGCAGATAAATGTCAATACTCCTGCCAAAGATTACCGGCTCAGAGACAAGCACAACATTATGATGTATGATTGGGTCAGTCGTAAGCGAAACATGTTGCTTATCACAGGGCATACGCATAAACCGGTGTTTGCCTCAGGGCGGTATACAAATAAAGAGGAGGCAAATCCGCGCCTCGCAGAGAAGATGGCATTGAATGCCGTAAAACCTTCATATTTTAATTCGGGTTGCTGTTGTTTTAATGATGGTGACATCACCGGTATCGAGCTTGCCAATAGTTTAATAATTCTGGTAAAATGGAAACTTGATGAGCGCGGCACTTCCCAAAGAATCGTCCTCGAAGAAGCAGAATTATGCGAGCTCGTAAAACATTGCCTGGATTGATCGACAGCTCCTCCCACAGTAATCACATTGCAGTCATTTTCAGTAGCAAAGTTGGGGTGTACAAGCGAAAAGATTTGGATGAACACTATATCAACTTCTGTAAAATTTGAACCGGAATGGTCCGCCAATGGCACAATATCGACTCCTCTATTTTATGGTGTGGTTTTTGGATTCAAATTTAATGACAGGTCTTTAATCTTGCCCGAAATTATTTCATCTTTAAATGTATTAGTTTATGGAATTGTTAGCAGGGAAATTTATCGCCATATTAACCGAAAATGGTTTTGAGGAAGTAGAATTAACAAGCCCAAAAAAAGCTCTTGAAGATGCGGGAGCAATAGTACACATTGTTTCTCCGCAAAAGGATAAAGTGAAAGCATGGAATCATGATCACTGGTCAATAGAGCTCCAGGTTGATGTTCAGCTCGAAGAAGCAGATGTTGTGGATTATGATGGCCTTATTATTCCAGGAGGCGTAATCAATCCTGACCTAATGAGACGAAACAAAGCATGCATAGAATTTGTTTCAGAGTTTCTTCAGTCTGGAAAACCCGTTGCAGCAATTTGTCATGGCCCTCAGCTATTGATTGAAACCGCAATGATAACCGGGAAAAAAATGACATCGTTTCCTTCCATTAAAACTGATCTTGTAAACGCCGGGGCTTATTGGGTAGATGAAGAATTGGTTATTGACCAGGGTTTGATAACAAGCCGAAGCCCTGAAGACCTTGATGCCTTTAACAGAGGGATTATAGAAGAGCTGAAGGAAGGATCGCATATGGCGGCACCAGCGTATTAGAGTTATGAATTATGAATTATGAGTTATGAGTTGTGAATGGAAGATTGTTATTGAAAAAAAATAACGCTTCCTGGCTCATGGCTTAATAATAATATAATAAGCATAAAAAAAGCGAAGTTCATTGCTTCGCTTTTTTTATCAACTATATATTTTAGGCCCCGGCAATAGACTATAAACCAAGGACCATAAATGTTTATGGCGCAACTAACCTGAATCCATTTCCATGAATATTTACAATCTCAATATTAGGATCTTCCCTGAGATATTTACGCAATTTTGCAATGTAAACATCCATGCTCCTTCCATTAAAGTATGTATCACTACCCCAGATTTTTTTCAAGGCTGCATCTCGGGGAAGCAGATCATTCTTGTACTCGCATAGCATTTTGAGTAGTTCATTTTCTTTAGGAGATAATGTTTGAACAATATTATTGATAGTGAGTTCACGAAGACGTGGATTAAAATGGTAATTACCCATATCAAATTCTGCATTCGCTTCCTCTCTGTGCAGTTCTTCGTTTCTTTTTAGGATAGCTTTTATTTTTAATAATAAAACTTCGCTGTCAAAAGGTTTTGTAATATAGTCATCGGCTCCGAGTTTGTATCCCTGTATGATATCATCCTTCATTGTTTTTGCAGAGAGGAAGAAAAGCGGGATATCAGGGTCTACATCACGGATGGATTCTGCAAGTGTGAAGCCATCCATATTGGGCATCATTACGTCAAGAAGGCAAATGTCAAACTTCTCACGTTGGAAAGCAGCAAGTCCAAGCCTTCCATCACGTTCGAGTATCACATCATAATCATTAAGTTCAAGATAATTTTTAAGTACCATACCCAGGTTGGTATCATCTTCGCAGAGAAGAATTTTGGGCTTTATGTCCATAGTTTTTTCTTTTAATTAATTAAAGATATCTATTTAATGCTTAATGATTAATGGTTAATTGTTAATGTAGCAACACAATCATTAACCAACAATCATTCCGCATAGGTTCGTAACTTAGTTCTTAATAAACATAAATCTCATGCCAAATAAAGAACAATTTCTGCAGCAGGTGAAAAATGGCTATACATTCAAAGGTGAATCAGTTCGTATAGGCACAGCCATGTTGGATGGTGAGGTAGTAGTTGGAGCGGATATTTATTTACCCTTAAAAACGATGAATAGGCATGGGCTGATCGCAGGTGCTACGGGCACTGGGAAAACGAAAACCCTCCAGGTCATCAGTGAATTTTTAAGTGATTCGAGCGTGCCGGTGTTGGTAATGGATATTAAAGGAGACCTGAGTGGAATCGGAGCAAAAGGCGTTATAAATGAAAAGATAACAGAGCGATACCTGAAACTTGGACTTAATTATTCACCAGCAGAATTTCCTGTTGAGCTGTATACTTTAAGTGGGGAAAAAGGGATACAACTACGCGCAACTGTTAGTGAATTTGGTCCCATACTCCTGACTAAGATTTTGGGATTGAATGATACCCAGGGTGGCGTAGTCGCGATGATATTTAAATACTGTGATGATAAGCAGTTGCCCTTGCTTGATCTGAAAGACTTTATCAAAGTATTGCAATTCGTGGGAAATGAAGGCAAGAAAGAACTTGAAGCAACATATGGTAAGGTATCCACTACATCTACCGGTACAATTCTCAGGAAAGTAATTGAACTGCAACAGCAGGGTGCGGATGTATTTTTCGGAGAGAAAAGTTTCGAAGTTGAGGATCTTATGCGCATCAGTGACGATGGCCGGGGAATGATCAATATTTTGCGCGTGATGGATCTCCAGGACAGACCTAAACTTTTTTCGACCTTTATGCTGCAGCTTCTTGCAGAGTTGTATGCATCATGCCCTGAAGAAGGCGATCTTGATAAACCAAAACTTGTCATTTTCATTGATGAAGCACATCTTATTTTCCAGGAGGCGAGTTCTGCATTGTTGCAACAGATCGAGACGATCATCAAACTTATTCGGTCAAAAGGTATTGGTATATATTTCTGTACGCAAAACCCAATGGATATCCCCGCATCTGTGCTGGGGCAACTGGGGATGAAAGTTCAGCATGCACTGAGGGCATTTACTGCTGCTGATCGTAAAGTAATAAAACAAACTGCTGAGAATTATCCTGAAACCGAATTTTACAAAACCGAAGATCTCATCACACAGTTGGGTATCGGCGAGGCATTCATTACCATGTTAAATGAAAAAGGTATTCCAACTCCACTGGCAGCAACCATGCTCACAGCACCACGGAGCCGAATGGATGTGTTGAACATTGGTGAAGTAGAATCACTGATTGAAAGATCTAAACTGACTTCAAAATACAATCAGCAAATTGATAGCGAAAGTGCATACGAAATGTTGAACGCTAAACTTGAGGAGGCAGCTGAGCAACCTCAGGAAGAAAAGGAAGCCCGCAAAGCCAAAGTTGAACCAGGAGCTTTTGAAAAATTTACCAACAACACGGTCGTGAAAAGCATGGCCAGAACGGCGGGAAATTCAATCGTTAGGTCTTTGCTTGGTGCATTAGGTCTCGGAGGCCGGAGTAGAAGTAGCACTTCTCGCAGGAAAAATTCAAGTTCCTGGTTTTAAATGCTCAAAATACCTGCATAGTTCTACTTGAATAAGCATCCACGCTGGAAATAAGTGAAATAATTTTTTTTAAATTTTTGGAGTATATAGCCTGTTGAAATGCAACCAGTTGCAAAAAAAAACAAGTCTGAGGTCGGGGTTAATTTCTCCAGAGCCAAAAAATAATGGAAGAAATCTTGCATACTCATAAATATCCTGCTATCTTCGTTACGGTTTTTCATAGGATATTGGATTTTAAAGCGGGACTAGATTTCTATCTTGGTCCCTTTTTTTTGCCTTAAATTTTCCTGTGTTTTATTTTCCCCATCTCAGATACCTCGATCTGTTGTTCGGCAATCAGGTAGTTAATCACTTTCCAGACCTTTTCCTTGCTTACCGGCTTCGAAGCATTCAATACTTCATTTATATCAACGGTGCCTTTTGCACTCATATTTTTAATTGTAAATGAAAGCTGTTCAAATTCTTTCCCGGTTAGACTTGTGTTTTTCTGCCTCAGACAATTATCACAAACTCCACATGGCTGTAAAGCATGATCACCAAAATAATTTCCAATTAATTGACTACGACATTCATCTTCCGCATGGGTAAATTTGATCATCATTTGCAATCGATCTTCAAATGCTTTTTTTCGTTTATGGATACCCGTATAGTTGATAACGAGTTGTGAACTTGTAACACGGTTTTCCGATAAACTGATCTGAGGTTTGTCTCTTTGGGTCGTGTAATCAATGATTCCTGCAAGGCATAAATTTCTCAATGCAACAGTCAAATCCACTATTGATATTTTTAAAAATGATGCAAAGTTGGCTTCGTTGATTTCTGCAGGATAATCAAAAATTCCTTCATAAGAGCGTAACAAGCCTTTGATGATATTACCCATAGCTGGTTCCACTTTTTCATAAAGTTCAAGCTGGGTTCTACTGCTTGTAAATACAACTACTGATGGAGAATAGAATTGCTCATTGTAGTTCAACAAACCTTCCTGTTCCAGCGCTTTTATTGCATACAATGCCTGGAATGCATCCAATTTGAATTTCTTTGCGAAATCAACCAGGTCAAAATCGAATGATTGTTCCTCACCAGTTCCAGCTGGTAGCTGGAGATAGTTCATTAATGATTTGTAAACATTTTTGATCTCAGCAAGCGATGGAAAACGGGTATCAACCTGTTTCAATAAATCATTTAGCTCTAATTCATTATACAAGAGGACTGCGTAAGCTTTCAATTCATCTCTGCCCGCTCTGCCAGCTTCCTGGTAATAATTCTCAAGGCAATCAGGAACATCATAATGAACTACAACCCTCACGTCAGGTTTATCGATACCCATACCAAATGCATTGGTGGATGCGATCACCCTTGTTTGATTAGTGATCCATCTCTGTTGTTTTGCAGAACGTTTATCATTATCAAGGCCAGCGTGATAGAAGTCGGCATTCATTCCGTGCATATTCATCAAAGCTGCAACTTCTGTAGTTCTCTTTCTTGTTTTGCAATAAACAATTGCCTGTCCCTTTACTTTAGATAGGATCTCTATTAGCTTAGTTTGTTTTGATGCTGCTTTGAAAACACTGTATGAAAGATTTGGTCTTTCAAATGATTTTTGAAAATGTTTATATCCTTCGCGAAAGAGTAATTTCTCACATATATCCGTTTGCACGAGTCTCGTAGCAGAAGCAGTAAGTGCCAGTATGGTAATGTTGGGGAGCATTTCACGCAGCGCAGCAATCCTCAGGTAAGAAGGTCTGAAATCGTATCCCCATTGTGAAATACAATGTGCTTCATCTATTGCCACCAGGTTTATATTTACCTGGGAAATGAATTGCTGGAAGAGTTCTGTTTCAAGCCGCTCTGGTGAAACATACAGGAACTTAAAAGGACCATAAGTCGCATTCCTTAAGGTCTTGAGAATATCATGATATTTCATGCCCGAATAGATTGCCAGCGCGGGAATTCCTTTTTTCTTAAGGTTTTCAACCTGGTCGCGAATGAGGGCGATGAGCGGGCTCACAACGAGGCACAGGCCGGGAACTGCCATTGCCGGCACCTGGAAGCAGATTGATTTTCCGCCACCAGTTGGAAGAATAGCAAGTGTATCATTTCCATCGAGTACGGCCCGCACGACTTCTTCCTGCATCGGCCGGAAGGAATCGTATCCCCAGTATTCTTTGAGTATTTCTTTAATATCTGTAGACATGAGTTGACTGCACTTTGTAAATGTCGGTAATTATTTAAGGAGCAGAGTAAGCAGTGCCACTGCCACTGCACCTGGCACATATTATGTTACATTTTTCCATCTCAGCCTTACCGAATTAATTGCCAGCACTACATCGCTTAAACCCATTACAAGCGCAGCAATTCCCGGCATGAGAAAACCTGCTGCGGCAATAGGTATTGCAAAAATATTGTATGCAAATGCCCAGAAGAGATTCTGTTTGATAGTTAAGAATGTATGTTTACCTAACCCAACGGCAAGGGGTAGATGCTTTAAACCCGTGTTCATCAATATCACATGGGAATGCTGAATGGCAATCTGGGAAGCATCACTTATTGAAATTGCAATCGTTGCTTTAGCAAGTGCAGGAGCATCATTAATTCCATCTCCTACCATGGCTGTCGGTGCTTTTGCTGTAAGTCTTGACATAACCGCCATCTTTTGTTCCGGAGTTTGTTCTGCATAATAATCATCAATAGACAAGGTCTGTGTGATCAACCTGCATTTTTCATCCGTATCGCCACTCAATAATATTGTAGATATTCCTTTGGATTTGAAATAGTTCACGACTCCTGCAGCCTCCGGCCGCAATTCATCAGTGATGTCAATCCATCCAAGCAGATCGTTATTTTTTATTAGGAAGATGTCATGATTGGATAGCTGTCCAGCTGGTTTTATTTTGGATGAGCCGAGCATAAATTTATTTCCGGATTTATCAATGGCCTTCATACCCAGGCCTTTGATCTCTTCAATGCTTTCCCATTGCAAGGGGGTACTGGTTTTCCATTTCTGTGTAATGCTTTTTGCAATTGGATGATTTGAGAATTTTTCCATTGAATAAACAATTCTCATAAACTCAGCCTTTTCTATCTCCGCATGCCAGGCATGAATTCCAAACTTACCGGTTGTTAGTGTCCCTGTTTTGTCAAATACTACCAGTTTTATTTTTTTAAAAAATTCAAGTGTCCTGGCGTCTTTAAACAATACGCCATTTCTTGCAGCTCGTCCAAGTCCTACAGCAATTGCAGCAGGAGTAGCGAGCCCCATGGCGCATGGACATGCAATTACCAGTACGGCAATACTCCTCATCAATGCATTTTTTAATGAAATATCAACCCCATAATAATTTACCAGGAAAGTTATAATTGCGATGAGTAATACTGCTGGTACGAATACTGCACTGATCCTGTCGGCCAATTGTTGCACGGGTGGTTTTTCTCCTTGTGCCTGTGTTGCAAGCGCTACGATCCTGGAGAGTACCGAATCTTTTCCAACAGCAGTTACCTGCGCTTTTACAGTGCCGGTTTCGATTATACTCCCACCAATAAGTTGATCTTTAGGGCGTTTTTTTACGGGAAGACTTTCGCCAGTGATTATGGCTTCATTCGCTTCAACTTCTCCCCAAAGGATTTTACAATCAGCAGGCACTTGCTCACCTGTGTTTATGAGCACCAGGTCTCCTGATCTTAAATCTTTATTCTCTACAGGAAATAATTGCTCCTTATGTTCATGATCGTAGGCGATCATTGTAGCCATTACTTTCTGATGTTTGACAAGTTCTTTTAGGGCGCGTTGCGTGGTTGAAATTGTCATGTCCTCCAACCAATTGCCAAGTAATACAAGCGTTATGATTGTAGCCGCTGTTTCAAAATAAAGGTAATCATGACCAAGTTGTAAGATGGCGCCAATAAGGCTATAGACAAATGCTGCTGTTGCACCCAGGGCAATTAGCACATTTGTCTATAGCCTTATTCGCGCCATCTTACAACTTGGCCATGATTACCTTTATTTTGAAACAGCG
>JBKJPO010000508.1:0-8904 GCA_046595095.1 Chitinophagaceae bacterium | reverse complement strand
TTTGAATTTACAGGCGCCAGTGCCTGGAATTCAGAGTTCCAGGTTATTCCGCGCGATGGTATAAAATCATTGTTGATGAAATAGACATACATCCCCACTTTCCCCCCAACATAAGTTTTTGGAGAATAAATGCTTAAAGAGTCGAGACCCAGCTGCGCAGGATTTGAGAGGATTCTCGACTTATTATCTTTATAATGACTCCAGTAATGGTAGAACACAGGACCGGCTGTAAAACTGAGTATCTCGCTGGACCTTCTTCTCACCAACAATTCCGCCTGGGCATAACTATATCGCACCCGGTAAAATTGATCCGGTTTAGATTTATCGAGCACTGTGGAATTGCCAATACCAAAAAAATTATTCAACCCGGGATTTACAAGTTCGAGGTTTACAATAATGTCGGAATGACCGAAGGCATGATTAAAGATTCCCTGGTATTTCACCTGGTAAGCACCCCTGTTAAGAGCAAATAAACTGGTAAGCTTTTGTTGGCTGGCATAGGGCTCTTTCCTGAATCCATAATTACGTCTTGTAAACCCCAACCCTACGAGAAGTTTATCCTCTGCATTGAATCCAAGATTGAATTGAGGGAAAGTTACCTGGTCGTATGTGAAACCAACCGGGCTGTACTCATTTACAGCAATTTCGCCTGAGAATTTTATATTCGAATGACTACGATTGGTAACAAAATTTTTCTCATTTGAGAGGTCATATAAAATATTCCGCGCTTTACCGTTTATATTGAACGTGTCGTTGCCCCTGCCTCCAATAATCCTGATCTTAATAGAT
The DNA here is from genome assembly GCA_046595095.1 of Chitinophagaceae bacterium. Classification (GTDB taxonomy): domain Bacteria; phylum Bacteroidota; class Bacteroidia; order Chitinophagales; family Chitinophagaceae; genus Ginsengibacter. Next base: position 8,115 of record JBKJPO010000508.1, on the reverse strand, counting down.
GTTTTCACATCATCGGCAATCTCAAAAATATCATTACCATTGAGACCATATATACGTATTTCCCTTGTAATCCCGGGATCGAAATTTCGTTCATACATGAGTACAGATGTATCACTTGCTTTTTTCCTGTCAAATACACGCAACCTGAGGCTGTCACCATTTGAATTTACTTTGAAATATTCTTTTTCATTAGTTCCTAAAATAGTTACGACTTTAGAAATGAAGCGGTAGTATTCCATACCCTTATCCATTAACTGGCCGCGCCGGTTTTTTAATTTTTCGGCCCATACAGCCGCATTAATCGGATAGATCTCCGGAGGTAATTTGGTAACAGCGCGGTTGATCGCTGTATCCGAAAGATCACTGATAAATTTATTAATAACCGTTGACCATGCTTTATCATCCAGCCTGTTGAGGAAGAACCTGTCTAGATCACGTGCTTCCCAGTTCAACCATCTTATATTTTTTATAGTATTATTGAAACCCTCCAGGAACTTGAGGTAGTTATTGGAAACATATTTTATGAGCAGGCCATCGGAGAAAAACATAGCCTGGTCGCGGTCGCGGGGGATGGCCCGATATAATTTTCCTTTACCCGTATCTAATGTTGCCCACCGCCATTGATCAGCATGTCTATCCCAATCGCCAACAAGCATATCAAGCAGGCGTGCACGCAGATAGCTTTGCTGATCAACTCTATGGTCGGGCTCTTCGATCAGTTTGTTTATTACTTTACCTGTACTTTTGGTATCAGAAGTATTTTCAATTTCGGGTTCTCGAATTTCAAGCAGGCATACTGTATTTGCGAATAACGGTCTGTAAAATCCAAATGCAGGATCGTCGGGAACAAAGAATATCTGAGGGTCAGCAGCCACGATCCCGGCAGATTTAGAAAGATCAGCAACAACTAACGGCGCATATGGATTACCGCTAGAGATCATATCCTGCACAATTCCTTGTGCAAAAGTGCCACGGAGGGCTTCAGGTATTGCTTTCTCCGGATCCTTATCAAGCGTCCGCAATGTATATTCCCTACCTTGTTTATCTGTTAATCGCAGTGACCTGGTTTGTTTGCCGCCACCAAGAGATCCCGGAGTCAATCCTCCTTTTTCGGTCCTTATATTGAGTACATTTAATTCAACAGGCTTACTCCATGTGGTGCGGTAATTTTGCCCAAGAACTGTTTTTCTGAATCCATTGGGATCTTTGTATTTTTCACTTGCTGAAATAATAACTTTATTTTTTAGTACCACCTCAACATTCCTGGGCGTATCAATGATTTCCGGAGGTAATTTAGAAAAATCCATAATGTCTTTCGTGAATGCCTTCTTGGTAACATTGGTAGGCTCATCTACTGTATACATCGTTGCACGTACTGTTTTATTGTTGAAAATCTCCAATGTCGCATAACCATATTCGGCCGCTGACCATACAGTTCTTTTTTTGTTATGAGAAATCCTGTACGCCTTTGAGCCACTCCCGCTCACTATGTGGTAGAGGCTACTGTCTTTTATCATTTGCAATCCATGTTCATGACCAGCAGCCATAATTACATTTGGATGCCCCTTGATCACTTTTTCAAATTCTGTAACCATTTTCTGATATGCCGGATGCCTTAGATCCTGGGTAGTACCAAATATACCTCGCGTTATAGGGTAAACAGTTCCAATCAAAGGAAGTGGGATATACAAACTATGACTCATCTCGGTGAGAGGAAAAAGATGTTGTTTCCATGTGTAATAACTGCCATGGCTCCCATAAGTGCGAAATGGATGATGCATGGCTATGATAACAAGCCTTCTGAAATTGCGGGCTAAAATATCGTCTAGTTGTGCAAGTACTTCACTCTTAGTTTTGTAAGGGCAGTCTGATTCAATTCCTGGTTTAGTATATTCATGCAACCACCACTGGCTATCAACAATTACCAGCACAACATCTTTAGATATGTTTATTTCAACCGGACCGGGACATCCATCCTGCGGGAAATATTTGATATTCTTATTTCCCAATACATCAACATAATATTGTTGCCTGCGAACTGATTCAAGTCCATTGGGACCACCACCGGCCCAGTCATGATTTCCCGGCAGGAAATAAATTTTCGCCTGGTTTCCATCTCCAATACTTATTTGGGAATCCAAAACACTTTTAGCTATCTGGTAGGTTGGTAATTGTTCATCCGGTAAGCCAATTTTATATAAGTTATCGCCAAGATATACAACAGTGGTTTTCTCGTCTAATGGAATATTTTTCCTGGCTGATGATACAACCGGATGTTTGCCATGGATAAGCTGGCCTGCATCTCCGATCAGTAAGATTCGCGCCTGCAGGCTATCCTGTGCCTGGACTGAAATTCCTTTCATCAGGAGACATACAATAATAATAAATCTTGTTCTTCTCATTAACCCTTCCTTTTAAATTTAAAGTACAAAATATTAGCCGGTCCTGAATCTCCTGATTCATTACTTATCAGCAGGTCACCGGTAGGAGTGAATGCCAGCCCCTCTGGTTGTTTGAAAACCGCCTTATCAATTTTATATACTGATTGTACATTACCTTTTGTATCACAAATCACCAATGCATTGTTTACCGAAGAAATGATAAACAGTTCATTCGTTACAGGGTGAATACCGGCAGCCGATGGCTTGAATTTTAATTTATCTCCCAACCTTTTTTCAATTTCCTTTTCCTGTAGAACAAAGGCGATGGAATGTGCCTTCGTTACAGGATCAAATGCTATGGCACTCACTTTATTTTTATTGTCCGCCTCACAATCTTTACAGATCAATACCATATGCATTTCCTGCTCATTATAATAAACGATCTCAAATTCATTTTTTCCTTTAAGTAATGGGGCTATCGTATCTACCTGGATAGACTCGCCTGTATGAAACCTGATCTTCAAAAAACTACCCTTGCTTTTCAATGCGTAAAAATTGCTGTCAAGCAATAAAAGGTCTTCATAATCGCCATCTTTTGAAAACTTCCATTTAATTACTTTCTTCTTTTTGTTTAAATAAACTTTGTAGAGCAACCCAAATTCATCGGCTATACAGAATATGGATGAATCTTTAGGATAGTATACGATTCCTGAAATTTCATCAAGCTCAGGTGGCAATTTCATTCTGTATGGATGCTCCAGGTCGTAGCCGGGAGGGCTGACAAATTTTTTCTTTTCACTTTTCCCTTTGCACGAATTGATCGAAATCAGCACGGGAAAACTCAAAATCAATACCAATAAAAATTTAAATAGCATGTGTACATTCATTGATTAGGGGTTCCCACTGGGACAGATAGCAAATCTCCTGCCTTTTTTTAAAAAATTACTTTAATAATCATTTCGTTACCAATAGAATACGAAGCTAACGAAAATGGGTAAGAGATAGTAACATGATACATCCGGAATTTGTTCAATAGCTATGAACGAAGGTTTTTGATTTCAACTTTTATTTCCCTACAAACCAATCGAGTGATGAAATTAAACTCAATTTAATTTGCAAGACTGATAATACTGAAGATTGAAAATTTTTTCCGGATGATTTTCGAATGAAACATTAAATTCACTTATGCAGGAAAATATGGTAACAAAAAAGAAAGCCAGGGTAATTACATTCAAACTACTTGCAATGCTGGCTTTCCTGGTTCTAGTTCTAAGTGTTTTTGCATACATCACTCACGAGGTTATAGTTGAAAAAGAAGATATATTTGATACCAAAGTCATCCATTTTTTTCAGGAATATTCCAACCACAATACCAGGGATATCATGGAATTCTTTACATTCTTTGGATCCACAACTTTTTTACTTCCTGCATACTTCGTCATTATTGTTTGGATGTGGCAAATCAAACGGAAATGGCAAGCTCTCCATATCATTATCATATCCTTTGGAAGTTTTTTGCTGGTAAAAGGGTTGAAACTGATCTTTCAACGAGCAAGACCTGAGGCAACATTAATTGAAAAAATTAACAGCTTCAGTTTTCCGAGTGGGCACACTGTTTCTGCTATTGTCTTTTTTAGCCTGCTCATTTATACAGTATGGAAAACAAATATCATGGATAGGTACAAGATACTCATAACCATTTTTTCTGCTTTCATTGCCATCATGGTGGGCGTAAGCAGGATTATGCTTGGGGTACATTACCCAAGTGATGTTATGGCAGGCTTCGCCCTGGCTTCTGCATGGGTAATTATATCTTCCTGGTTGCTTAATACATTAAATGCACGAAGATCTGGTGCTAATGAAAGTGAATAACGCGCCAACCCTGGAAACAGTTTTTCTTCAGAATTGAAGACTATATTTGCAATCAGCTTAAAGGTTTCTTACACTGGAACAGCACTAGTTAGCCATTGAATTATTATGCATCCAACCAAGGGCAATTCTTTTTCTTATAAAATATTTGACAAATCATTTTCCCCGGTAATATTATTGGCAATTATTATTTTGCTGATCTCATTTTTTACCCGGATGGTCTTGTTGATCTCCGCTTCTGCAAGCTTTGAATGGAGCATTGGCAATTTACTGGGAATACTTTTTCTTGGACTGGTGTTCGACCTTACGGTTTCATCATTTATTATTATACCGTTTGTTTTATTGATATGGTTCCGGAGCGAAACTATTTATGCAAAGCCATGGAGATGGGTTGTTGGCTTGCTTCTGCTAACGATTATTTTACTAATTATTTTCACAAATATAATTCCAAAGGATTTTAACGGTGCGCTTACAAGCATCATTATTTATTACCTCATCTTTAGGCTACTTATATTTATTACACTTGTAATGGCAGGCCCGGCATTTCGCCAAAAATGGCGGATTGGGGTGCTCTATTTCCTCATGTTTATAAGTATATTCCTTCTTTGTTTTAACGCAGTAAGTGAATGGTTTTTCTGGGATGAATTTTCAAGCCGCTATAATTTTATCGCTGTTGATTACCTTGTTTATACTACAGAGGTGATGGGCAATATCCGGGAATCATATCCCATCACGGTTATCATGATTACAGTTCTTGCAGTTGCCCTGATTATTTTTTTTATTATAAGAAGCAAGCTTGACAGATCTGTACGACAAACTACCAATTTTATGCGACGCAGCATCACTGCGTTTGCATTGATTTTCCTAACGTTTGCATGTTATCTAATTACGCAGGAAAAATGGAAGAATTTTAGCAGGAATGAAACGGCCAATGAATTAGCCGGGAATGGTGTATACCAGTTTGGTGCGGCATACTGGCAAAACGAATTGAGTTTTTACAGATTTTATAAAACGATTCCGGATGAAGCTGCTTTCAGGATCCTGCGAAATGAATTTACGGAACCGTACAGCAAATTTATTAGTGAAGATATTTTTAGCATTGAAAGAGAAGTGAATTACAATGAGCCGGAAAAGAAATTCAATGTTGTATTGATATCAGTTGAGAGCCTTAGTGCATCGTTCATGCAACATTTTGGAGGTGAAAAAAACATAACTCCTTACCTTGATTCTCTAGCCGGGAAAAGTCTTTTCTTTACACGGCTTTATGCTTCAGGTACGCGCACCGTTAGGGGGTTGGAAGCATTGGCCTTATCCATTCCTCCAACACCAGGTCAAAGCATTGTAAAACGGCCGGGTAATGAAAACTTATTTTCTATTGCAAGTGTGTTGAATGCTAAAGGCTATAGCTCACAATATATTTATGGCGGTTATGGTTATTTTGATAACATGAGCTATTTCTTTGGGCATAATGGATACAAAGTTATTGACCGTACCGCGATTGCTGCAAAGGATATCCATTACCAGAACATCTGGGGCGTAGCTGATGAAGATGCTTTCACTCTTGCCCTCAACACTATGGATCAGAATTATGCTTCCGGGAAACCATTTTTTACGCAAGTAATGACGGTATCCAACCACAGGCCCTACACATATCCTGAAAATAGGATTGACATTGGTCCGGAGAATCAAAGCCGTGAAGGCGCTGTTAAGTACACCGATTTTGCGATTAATAAATTTCTGAAAGAGGCTTCAGTAAAACCCTGGTTTGCCAACACGGTTTTCGTGATCGTATCCGACCATTGTGCAGCAAGTGCTGGTAGTGTAGCGCTACCAGTAACGGGCTATCATATTCCCATGCTTATTTATGCGCCTGCCATTATTGCCCCTGCAAAATTTGACAGGCTCACTGCACAAGTGGATATTGTTCCCACAATTCTTGGGATTCTTAAATTGAAATATAAAAGTAAATTTTTCGGGAAAGACATTTTAAATACCCGCCCTGGAAAGGAATCAGCATTTATTAGCACTTACCAGGGGCTGGGTTTTCTTACTAATGATTATCTTGTTATCCAAAAACCATTGAAAGAAGTAAAACAGTTTATCCCGGATTTTAAAAAAGGCGATGCCAAAGAAGTTCCAACAAATGATTCGGTGATCAATAGGGCTATTTCATTCTACCAATGTGCAAGCTGGCTGATTTCGAATGGAAAATATAATGCGGATTAATATTTGTTGTAACTGGACTGGCTGACCTGAATTTTATAACATATAAATTGATAACCTAAGACTTTAAATAAGTATATGCAAAATTTTATTAAAAATATAATCAACAAAACCGGTCGCGCTTGTTTATCTATGGTTATTATTACTTTGCTTTTGCAATGCGCATCTGCCCAGGAAACAACGGTGGTGGATACCCTCTTTGGCGGACAAAAAGTAGTGATAGCAGGAAAGCAATATGAAAGAAGCTCGCTGCATAATTTTTTATGGGGCTCACATTACCGCAAGGAGTGGGCTACGCCGGTTAAAGTTAACAGCATTGATATTGCAAAAGTAAAAGGGGGATTGAAACCATTGAAAGCGGGTGGGGGAAGGCAAACGAAATCTTTAAGGCTTGAGGATAAGAATGGCAAACAATATGTTTTAAGATCTATTGATAAAACTTTTGGGGGTGCATTACCAGAAATTTTCCAGGGTACATTCGTAGAAAGAATTGCCAATGACCAGGTATCAGTTGCCCATCCTTATTCTGCATTAACAGTTCCTTCGATGGCTGAGGCTGCAAATGTTTATCATACCAACCCTATTATTGTATTTCTTCCTGAATCACCCACACTGGGCGAATTCAACAAGCGTTTTGCAAATCAGCTTTACTTATTTGAAGAGCGTCCCGATGGAGACCAGAGTGACTCGGATAATTTCGGGAACGCTGATGATGTTGACGGTACTGAGAAATTACTAAGGAAACTTACAGAAGAAAATGATCATCGGGTAGACCAGGAATCGTATGTGCGTGCACGTTTGTTTGATATGTTCTTAAGCGATTGGGGCAGGCATGAAGACCAATGGCGTTGGGCAAGTTTTGATGAAAATGGATTTAAGGTATACAGACCCATTCCGAGGGACAGGGATCAAACCTATACAAAATTTGACGGTATTCTTGTTTCAGCAGGTGCAGCCACACCGCAGGTTGGGTACCTCCAGTCGTTTGAAGCAGATATTAAGAATGTAAAAACTTTTAATTACCAGGCTCGTCACCTCGACAGGCAATTGGCCAACGAGCCCATACTCCCGACCTGGGTAAAGATCGCTAAAGAATTACAAACTGCGCTCACTGATATCGTTATTGAAAATGCCATCAAAAAATTACCTCCTGAAGTTTATCCCATTTCAGGTCCGGAAATGGTAAGTAAATTAAAATCCAGGAGAGATAAATTGGACAAATATGCCGCGGAGTATTATACGTTTCTTGCAAAAGAAGTTGAAATAGTTGGAACAAAAGAAATGGAATTGTTTGAGGTAAATGGAGTAAGTCCGACTGAGACTAAGGTGAATGTTTTCAGGAAAAATAAGGAAGGTGAGAAAAAGGAACTTATTTACACCAGGTCCTTTACATCTAATGAAACCAATGAAATCAGGTTGTTTGGGATCGATGGTAAGGATGAATACAAAGTTTATGGTAACCCCGGTGATGCAATTAAGGTTCGCATTATAGGTGGACCCGGAAAAGATAATTATGATGACCAGGCCATAGCAGGGAGTAATATGAACATAAGACTATACGATAATAAGGATAATGAAATGAATGCTGGCAATAAATTTAAACTCCGTCTTTCAAGTGATACGGGTATACATAAATTTAATT
>JBKJPO010000417.1:0-3453 GCA_046595095.1 Chitinophagaceae bacterium | reverse complement strand
CTGGCGGAATAATATACTTGTCACCCATGGTATCGAAATTTTATTTTTCCTTTGCCTGACTCGCTGAGAAGAAGATGATTTTTTTTAAGAAATAAAATTCCTCTAAAATTAAACCATCTACATCAATAAAAACTTGGCAGATGGGTTACAATGTTTTTTGATATTTTCGAAAAATGATAAGCCTGAAAGATATATTCTCACAAGAAGTAATCCTCGAAGACGACACCGCGAAGCTTACGCCTTTAAAAGAAACCGACGTTGCACTCCTGGATGAAATAGCTTACCATCCGCGGATATGGGAACTGGGAATGTCGGACATCAAAAATAAAAATGACCTGGCAGCTTACATTCAAACTGCATTGAATGAACGGGAACAGTTTTCCTCCTATCCTTTCCTCATATTTGACAAAAAATCCGGAGCTGTTGCAGGCTCTACAAGATTCGGGTCGATTTCTATTCCAAATAAACGGGTGGAAATTGGGTGGACCTGGTTGCATCCTAAATTCCATGGCACCGGGTTAAATAAACATTGTAAATTTTTACTTCTACGATATGCTTTTGAAGAACTAAAAGTAAATCGAGTTGAAATAAAAACTGACCTTCTAAATATGCAATCCCGAACTGCAATACTTAAGATCGGAGCAACGCAGGAAGGAATTTTTAGAAAGCACCAGGTCACTTCAACGGGCAGGGAACGAGATAGTATTTTCTTCAGTATTATCAACAGCGATTGGGCGGATATCCGTGACCGTATCTTTGACGGTTTTAGCTGACTCAATAATATTCTGGCGACTTAAGGTTTACGATGCTTTTGATTCTGTAGCTAATACTTGTTGAGTTAAATGTTCCAAATAACGTTACCCCGGTGGCATTTATTTGTTTTCCTCTTTCCAAAAGCGGAACGAGCAATACCTGCCATAATTTATTGCCGGATTTGGTTTTGATCATTACTGGTTGCTCATCATCTTCTGATAACCCAACTTTAAAAGGGATATCTTTTATTTCCTGTACAGAAGTTGAGAAGTTTTTTCCATTTATAACTGCTCTACGCCAAACAGGCGATGAGCCATTAGTTTCAACAAATGCAATAAATTTTACATTCATTGGTTTTTTCGAACGATTCCCATTATCATCTCCTGTACTGATAGTACCCGGGGAACTTATAGTTCTGAATGCATACCCTTTTTGGACGCCATACTTAACCTGTGCACATGCTGATAGCATACTCACTGTTGCTAAAAGTAAAAAAGTGTAACGGCGGTAATTCATGATAAATACTTTAATTGCCAGATATAATTACAATAATGTTGCCGCTAATTTTAATCAGGGTTCTATAAGTTATTATTAACTTTTCAATGATCTCTTCTTAGGGTGCAATTTAGAAAGTTTACGATGGTGCTCCCCATGGGTTATGGTTTACCGATAAGGAAAAGTTGAACCAGGATCTTATAGATTTTATTTAAATTAATATTACCTGATGGAATCCTAAAATCCGGCTGCTTATGTATCCGGGATTTTTATTACGTCCTGCTTTTTTAATATAAATAAAAAGAGACCCGCGATGGAGCCTCTTTCTAATAATTATTTAAACCTTATTTTTTTATAAATGGACTACTTATTATTTCATTATCCTGCACAATTCGGAGCGTGTACCTCCCCGATGCCAATCCTGCAAGTAGTAATGGCTGATTTTCACTGCCGCCTGCGGTAAGGAAAGATTTTCCAGTTTGCATGATCTTCCCTTGCATATCAAGTATCGACCAGCTGTAATTGCCTTGCTTGCTGCTACTTACTATGAAATTACCTGACGTGCTTACCGGGTTAGGAAGAATCTGAACCTTGATTCCTTTCACCAGCTTCGGGTTTCTAACAACTACTGTGTTTGAAAGAACCGGAGCCCTGTTGGGTTCAATAGCAGAAATGCGATAGTATCCTGAAGAAGAAGTGAGCTCATGTTTAAATTGTTGTACGGGATGATTCGCTTCTGCAATTTGTTTGAATATTATACCATCTGTGCCGTATTGGATGCGGTATTTTGTAATACTTGATGCATCTACCGCTGACCAGGTCAGCAATGATTTGCCATCTGTTCCAAGGTTACCCTGCAAACTAACGCTCCTAATAGGAAGTACATCCAGGATGGGAGCACTAAATACTCCACGTCCATGAGTAGACGCTGCCACTGTATTATCACTGGCTCTAATCTTAAGCATATCAGTTCTCACTGTAGGAAAGCCAGGACTTGGCATCCATTGCGTCGAAGCTCCATTAATATTCAGCGTAGCATAAACACCTGCTTCCGTAGCTATCAGGAGTTTATCATTGTCCGTTGGATGGAATACAGCCCAACGTACAGGCATATCCGGTAGGTTGCCATCAATTGCTGTCCAGTTGGCCCCCGCATTGCTGCTATACCAAACATTGCTTATTCCATAATTGGTAAAAACTGCTACCATGTTATCATCATTTGTTCCAACATTTATACAATTCATATATCCTGACCCCAATCCTGTTGAAATAATTGTAGTATTTGCGGACAAATATGCATCAGTAACCGTATCGGCATTTTCTATTCTTACCAGGCGGCCGTTGGTGCTCCCGATAAATACACGTTTGGGTGTATAAGGTGAAACTTTAAACGCACTTGGAGCCCCACTAAAATTCACCAGATTAAGGATAGCAGCCGAAGAAGCAGAAGTTGTATGTGCATTGTTCCATCGCATTATAATACCCGAGGAGGAACTATGACAGGCATACATAATATTATTAGCATCATCATAATCCCATGGATTGATAAACATACCAAGAGTTGAAGATATAGTAGATGAGTTCCAGCCAGCACCACCATTTACGCTCCGCCTGTAGGCACCACGTATATAACTTCCAAACTGAATATTAGGATTAAGCTGATTGATGTGTACGTATGCACCATCCCCACCGGTAACTTCTGTGGATGGCCCCAGGCCTTCATATTTCAATTGATGAACACCATTGTCCTGCGCACCTGCGAGAAAATAATTAGGATTTGTAGGATGAACTGCAATACTATAAAATTGCTTGATGGATAAACCTTTGTTCCTATCTGAGAATGTCGCACCATTATTGTTAGAGTAAAACAGTCCTCCATCAGTAGCCATCAGTATCCTGTCTTCCAAACCAACTTTCCACCACTTTACATAATGATGATCGGCGTGAACATACGGGGGTGTAGATACCCAATACGTCATTCTTTGAACTGTAGCTCCGCTGTCTAATGTTCGATATGCATCCAAACCACCAATTATTACTTGAGCCCCGTCACTAGGATTTATCTCAAGGCTGATATTGTACCAACCCTGCGTATTGGAAAGTGAGGATGTATAGGTAGCTAAATAAGTTGGATGAAAATTTTGTCCACCATCATTTGAAACAAAAAGACCGTATATATTATTACTGGTATTTGTTGGAGCCAGG